>JAUWIL010000129.1 GCA_030605385.1 Methanobacteriota archaeon | reverse complement strand
GTGAAAAAGTTCAGATTGATATGCAAAAGTGCTTTGGATGTGGACTCTGTGAAACTACATGCCCGGCCGATGCGATCAAGCTCGTGCCGAGGATGGCCATACCAGCATTGAAGGATTCATGGTGAACCTGTTTGGCTTTGAAATTAGGTGCATGTACTTATGACACTTCCAACGATAATAATCGATAGTAGTAAATGCACGAATCCGCTTGAATGTAAGGTGTGTCTGCGCATCTGCCCTGAAGGGGTCTTTGCTCTCCATCCCGTGAAACTACATAAATTCCGTGAGGCTAATCCTGAGGAGTTTGAGCTTTATCCGTGGCACAGAAGCTACTGCACAATGTGCGCGCAGTGCGTTGAGAACTGTCCTGTGAGTGCAATAACGGTGACCATGGACGAGGGTGATGAAAAACAGACAGAACTGGAGGGCAAGAAATCCCCTCCTTCGGATAGAGGGTCAGATGCCAATGAAAAAGCCGGTGATGAGGCTGACAAGTATAATTATAATCTGTCCTCCGAACTCTTGAATGACACATCTTCAAAGTTCGAGGTTGGTGCTGTAACAAGGCACTTCGCAGAACTTGTAAAAGAGAGTTCCACTGATAGGCTTGATGAGGTGGCATCAGAGGTATACTCTGGTTACGCCAAAGATCTGATAGATGATATCGTAAGTGAGTCCGGGCACCACATGGATCGTACTGCTGAAATCATAATGCAGGTAGCAGATAAAACAGGCGTGAGGTTTCCCAGCATACCTCAGCGCATCCTGGAAATTGTCATGCTGGGTACCCGCCCAAATGACGTGTGGGTACTGAATGAGTGCACCACCACCAACATAACTTATTCCGTGAGTGAGTGCGGCACATATGATCTTCTTGCAGAACTGCTCGGTAAAGAAACTGCAGACAAACTGCCGTGCAGACACCTCTGCATCAGCATAAGCAGGCAATTATGCAGTGCTATTGATATGGATGTTGAAGTGAGTGTAAATTCAAGAATGCCTGATGATGATAAATGTACCTTCAAGGTGTCCCCAAAGTAGAATTGACTAACAGTTCTGGTTATTGCCAATGTTATTGCCAATAAACCTCAGAACAGGCATTTATGACTGATGTACTTTTATAATATTATAATATCAGCCATCAGCCACTTTTGTAACATTGTGGTATCAGCCGTAATACATTATAATATCAGCCCAGTAATAAGCGAAGCCATTGCCCACACAGCATCACCACAAGAAAGGAATAGATTCAATGCAAAGCCGTACACCTTTGGTATCTCCCGTCCGACTGCACCAAACAGGCCTGGTATCTGCAGGCATGTATCGAGCAGCTGCTGTACGTACGGCTTCATGTAGAGAGTGTAGTCAACCTTGCTAGAGGTGGCGGTGGTCTTCATTATTGCAAGGTATGCATTCGTCCCTCCTGGAGGTCCCAGAAATTTTGTCATATTGCTGGCAATCTGGTTAAGGGCATCCTGGGTGCTGTCCCTCATAGGACCTGTAAGTGTATCAAGAATGCTGTTTATGTTGGAAGACTGCCAGTAATAGAATGCATAAAGATTGCGTGCAAGGGTCTCATATTCATCCTTGGGCAGCTCGTTAAAAGATATGGAAAACTTCTCGATAAGGCACAGCAGATGTCTCTGCAAAGTGATTTGCTGAATAGCATACTCGCCCATCGTTATCAGCATGCCCAATATTAACACCATCCATTGCTTACAGCAGATTTTCTACTGATGTATCAGGTCCCCTGAGTAAATAATATACTATTATGTTTAATACTTATGTTAACGTTGGCATATATCTTTTATTGATGAGACCCCAACCGTTGGTCCGATAATGTGTGGAGGTTTCTAACCTAAGGCGGCAGGCAGGGTTTCAGACATGTTTATGGAGCACAGCTCCATAACCGTATGGAAGCGGAGCTTCCATACATGTTTGCAAAAACTACGTTTTTGCAACCGTATAAAACGCACAGCGTTTTAGACATGTTTGCAAAATCGGAGATTCTGCAACCGTTTGAAAAACGGAGTTTTTCAAACATGCATCCGGAGATTACAAAATGGGACTGCATATATGCAGAACCGATAGGGAGGTATGTGGTGGTTGCAGAGAGGGACTCGCTTGTAGTAAGAGTGCAGATAGCATCCTCGGAGACATCTGTAGTAAGCACCATACAAGGCCCAAATGAGAGAGAGGATCTGGACGTAGCGCGCAAACTAAGGGAGTATTTCGAAGGTCATATACAGGAGTTTGAAGAGGTGCGTGTGGACCTGTCAGGATTGCCATATTTTAGCATGTGCGTGCTCGATGAGGTTCGAAAGATACCTGTTGGAGACGTTCTAACATACGGGGAAATCGCCGCAAAAGCTGGAAGGCCACAATCTCCGCGCGCTGTTGGGGGCGTACTATCACGCAATCCAGTGCCGATTATAATTCCATGTCACCGCATAACCGCGGCAAGCGGCATCGGAGGATACAGCTCGGGAAAGGGGATAAAAAAGCTCCTGTTGGAACATGAGCGGAAGATGGTAACAGGTTAAATGATCAATGACGGAGTTTTATTCTGTCTATGCTCCACCCATCATGGAGTTGGCTACTATCATCTTTTCGATCTCCTTTGCACCCTCGTATATCTC
Organism: Methanobacteriota archaeon; assembly: GCA_030605385.1. GTDB lineage: Archaea > Halobacteriota > Syntropharchaeia > JAUWIL01 > JAUWIL01 > JAUWIL01. The sequence continues at coordinate 2,128 of JAUWIL010000129.1, read as the reverse complement.
GGCTACCTTGGCTGCACGGTAGAACCTCTCGATAGGGTACTCGTCAATGTAACCGTATCCGCCGTGTATCTGAAGCGATTCATCTGTGACATAAACACTTGTCTCCGCAGCATACCATTTTGCCATGGCTACCAACCCGTGGTCTATGTTGCCGCGGTCAACGTTCCATGCCGCCTTGTACACAAGGTTTCTGGCTGCCTCTACTCGCGTCGCCATCTCTGCCAGCTTGAACTGTATTCCCTGGTTGTATATGAGCGGTCTGCCGAAAGTTTTCCTCTGCTTGGCATGCTTCACCGCCATTTCAAGAGCTCCCTGCGCCACACCTAACGCTCCGGCTCCAATGTACGTGCGGCTGCGGTTGAAGAATTCCATGATGTTGTAGAATCCCATTTTCTCGGTTCCGAGCAGGTTTTCATCCGGGACAGCCGCATTGTTGAAGACAATTTCAGCAGTGTCTGATGCCCGTGCACCCATCTTGCCCTCAATCTTGCTTGCCTCGTACCCCGGTGTTTTGGTTTCCACAATGAATGTACTCATGGTACGGTGCTTTTTCTTCTCACCTGGATGCGTTACCGCAAGCACCACAATGTGGTCTCCGATGGTGCCGTTGGTGATAAACATCTTATTGCCGTTAAGTATCCAGCAATCACCCTCCTTGACTGCTGTTGTCTTCACACCTGCTACGTCGCTTCCCGCATCAGGCTCCGTGATCGCTATGCCCATGATCTTGCGTCCATCCACAACTGGTGTGACGTACTTCTGCTTCTGCTCCTCTGTACCAAACAGCATAATCGTCTCTATCCCAAGTGTGACAGTGAACGCTGCGTTCGCACATCCGGGATCGACTCTGCTGCATTCTTCCGCTACGATGCATTTCTCCACGAATCCCAATCCTGCTCCACCGTACTCCTCGGGAATGTTGATTCCCACCAATCCAAGCTCGCATGCCTTTTTCCATATGTCAAAGGGAAACTTGCCGCTTCTGTCGTATTCCTGTGCCACATCCGGGAACTCACCTTCAGCGAACTCTCTGACAGCTTTTCTTATTTCCTTCTGTTCGTCTGTTAGCTCAAATCTCATTGACTGCCCACACCTTCAAATCTGATACTGCAATTGCACAAAAATCATATAATTTATAAAAACAAATAAAGTTTGCCATTAAGGAATGGTCTTAAAATATGGTGCCAAAATATGATGTATGTTATATTCTCTATGTAAAAGTATGTCCTCTAGTATGTCCTCTACATAAAGGGGGTGCAGGTCAATAGACTGTAAGCGCCTGATGGGTCAGTGGTTCTGCCCATCAAACGATACCTTTTTGTATTTTACACCGATATGAGCCTACGGAACCCAGAAATCCAGAAATCGAAGGATGGGTAGTGGATAATGCCTATAATAAAGCTCAGATATGATGACCTTGAAGCGCTCACAGGTATAGACAAGGATTCCATAATAAGCCGCCTGCCGATGATAGGCTCTGACATTGAGCGGATAGGGGAAGATCATATGGACGTAGAGTTCTTCCCTGACAGACCTGATATGTTCAGCGTGGAGGGCGTAGCACGCGCTATTAAGGGTTTCATGGATGTTGAGGTGGGGCTGCCTGAATATGATGTGGGCGAGTCCGGCATAACAATCACAATAGATTCCAGTGTTAAGCCCATAAGACCGTACATTGTATGTGCGGTCGTACGCGGTGTGGATTTTACCTCAGAGGGTCTGGTAGAGTCAGTGATGAACATACAGGAGAACCTTCACTGGGGTCTGGGACGCAACCGAAGAAAAGTGTCGATCGGGGTGCATGACATAAGCCGCGTCGAGCCGCCATTCACATACCGGGCAGTAGATCCTGGATTTAAGTTCATACCTCTTGACTTTAATGTCGAAATGAGTATGAGAGAGATGCTTGACGTGCATCCAAAGGGCATAAAATTCAAATTCATACTGGAAGATGAGACTTCATATCCAATCATAACAGATAGGAATGATAACGTACTATCATTCCCACCAATCATAAACGGCGAGCTGACGCGCGTCAGGGAAGATACGCGTGATATATTTATAGAAGTTACCGGAACGGATCCGATCGTGAAAGTAGGGCTCAACATACTCGTAACATGCCTTGAAG
>JAUWIL010000069.1 GCA_030605385.1 Methanobacteriota archaeon | reverse complement strand
GTTGTAGAACGTAGTTCTACAAACATGTTCGAAAACCTTTGGTTTTCATACGGTTGCAAAAACATCTGGTTTTTGCAAACATGTTTAAAAATCTTTGATTTTTAAACGGTTGAAAAACTGCGTTTTTCAAACATATGTGCACAGTTAGCTCCATCTGAGTGCTGACATTTCTGATCGGTCTGCACATCTTCTAACTACTTGTAATCCAGAACCACTACCTCTTGTTCAGAAGGTAGAGAATCCTTGTTAACACTGTATGTATTCTTTCCATGCTGTTTGACGTTGCTCTTTCCCTTGAGGAAAGGGTCAACCGGTGCTACTGGGATTGTTAGAACAGGCGTCTTGTAGTGCATTGGTATTACAACCTTTGGATTAAGCTGTCCTACGACCGCATCGGCACCATCGGCATCTATTGTGAATACGCCGCCCACGGGAATTAGCAGCACATCCACCGGAGCTATATCGCCCTTCTGCGCATCAGATAGGGTGTGGCCGAGATCGCCGAGATGACATATTTTCACGCTATCCACCACAAAGGTGAACACGGTATTTGAGCCCCTAAATGCGCCCCCGGATTCATCATGACCCGTAGCCGTACCTTTGAATACGATTCCCTTGGCGCTGTGTTCACCTACACCCCTTATGACAGATGGGCTGCCGCCGAGAACCTTTACGTTGTTGTGGTCATAGTGCTCGTGGCTGACCAGTGCTACATCAGCATCAGTCTCCGGAGTGGGGTAGCCAATGTCTTTGCCATCAAATGGGTCAGTAACAATTACAGTCCCGCCCGAGGCAGTTATTTTGAAGCATGCGTGGCCGTACCATCTTATATCAACCATACTATTCTCACCAGTAGTAATGATATGGAGCATACTTACTTATAATTTACCGATGGGTACAACGGCAAACATAAAAAAAGTGCCCGAAAACAGGTGCCTAAAAGCACCTGAAAATACTCGAACAAATCGAATAAAAAGAGTTGATCGGGTGCCCTTCACTCGATTAAAACAGCATTCACCGTGCCGTCCTGACCCGGGCGTGATGTCACTCTTGCATCCCCTATTTCGGTCTTGATGATGGAGCCCTTTGTTATTATATTGCGCCTCACATAATTGGGGTTTGAAGGATTCTCTCTGACTGTCTCGATTGCGACTTTCTTTGTCTCATGTGTTTTTGGGTCGGTAACGCTGACCGTCCGGGTACGCATGACCCTTACCTTGAGGTTGCCGCCACGGGCACGAATGAACTTCCTGCGCTCTTCTCCAATATGCGCCAGTGTTTCATCTCTGCCAATCTCAAATCGTTTCTTCCCTCTTGCCCGGATATATTTTCCTCCAGTGCTCTTCCGCTTTGGTATCCCCTGCCATCTAATGATAAAGCATCTCCTGCCGTATCCTGTTATAGTTGGTTCTGCCGTATCCTGTTATAGTTAGTTCTATATAGTAATAGGATTTTATAGTATGACAAGGGAGCATATTAATTGTATAAAAAGCATTCGGTAGGGTGTTGTGGCTGTGACCGGAAGCAAGTATGTTTATTACCATTTTTCAGATGACAAATCCGAGCTGACTCGAGAATATGCCTTCACTGGTGGATTGAAGGGTGCTGTAGGTGCTGTTGTATTGATGGATCGCGAATTTGATAATTTTCAGACATACAGGACAAATCCTGAGGAAAGGATTCAGGCCAAGCGCGAACTCAGGGTTGATGTGGCGACAGGAAGTGTTGATTTTACACCCATAGAGAATGTCGAACCGGATAATGTTGAGGATAGCGGCACCATGGACTTCAGAATCAGAATGATATACTCATACCTGAATGAAAACTACTCCCGCATGCCAATAAAGGGTGACTCGTTCCTTGTGCGTCTGAAGCTCCTTAATGACAAACTTACCATTCAGGCATACAGATCTAAAGGTGATGGTCGAACAAGCACTGAAGAACTGGTGAATACCATGATTGAGATGATACGCTCCAGAGTCGGTTTATGACCTATCTTCAGCTTTCTCTTTTGGGGGGGTGCTAATCCATGCAGGAACTGACACTTACTGTCGCACAGCCGTTCAAAAAGCGCGGCAAGGATGTTCTTACTACCAGCGAATTTGTGTTCGCCCTATCCCTTGATTTGAAGTGGTTCTCTCCTGACCAGACAAAGATGATACTTCACAGCGCCGAGCAGGCCGGGCTGCTGGTGCGTGAGGATGACTACGTAAAACCGAATTTCGATTTGAAGTCCGTTGAGGTCCCCTTTGATTTCCGACCCAGTGATAACGTACTCGTTCAGGAGCCTCTGCTTGATAAAATAGTAGCTCGGATATCGGATGTCGCCAAGAAAGAGCGGAAGGAAGTTGTGGGCCTCTTGAACCGGCAGCATGAGCGATTATCGGGACTTGTGGAAATAGAGGTTAGCGCCCTCATGGTGGCCATAGATCTTGGTGTTGGTGTGGACGACCTGATCGGCGAGGCGTGGGAGATGCTTACCACTTCCAATTGATGATTATTTGCCTCCGCTGAGTACAAGCTGAGTGATGATTATTTGCCTCCGCTGAGTACAAGGTGGGCTATAAGTGCATCGAGCTGTATTCTTTCGTTCGCCCCCTCAGTGAGACGGAATTCTATCTCCCCAATATGGTCCAACAGCTCGACTTTCTTTTTATCGGTCAGGTTTTCCATACCCAGTATCTCGCGGTGCATCTGCGCAGTAATATCCTCGCCCGACAAACCTTTCTCTACCAGCATGCTGGTCAGCCTGTCGATTGATTTGAGCAGCTCTCCATCGAGTGCGAGATTGATCAGTTCACGTATCTCCTCAGGACGTGCCGTGGCCGTAATTTCATATATGGCATCAGGGATAATCTTTTTTCCCATGACTGCTGCTGACTGGAGCGTGTTAACCGCCTTCCTCATATCTCCCTGCGAAACAAATATCATAGCCTTCACCGCATCCTCACTTATATCAAGCTCCTCGGCGCGAGATATCTCCAGAATGCGCTGCATCATCGAATCCTCGCCGAGAGGTCTGAATCGGTATACTGCACACCTTGACTGAATAGGGACTATGATGCGGGACGAGTAGTTGCAGCTGAGTATGAACCTGCAGGTCTGCGAGTAGCGCTCCATGGTCCTTCTAAGAGCTGCCTGGGCATCAGGTGTAAGTGCGTCTGCCTCGTCAAGGAATATTATTTTAAATTGGGCTCCCCCGACGCTCGACATCCTGGCAAAGTTTTTGATGTTGTTCCGCACGATGTCTATGCCGCGTTCATCACTCGCGTTCAGCTCCATGAAGTTGTTTCGCCATGTATCCCCGAAAAGTTCACGTGCGAGCGCTATGGAACTGGCAGTCTTACCTGTACCTGCGGGTCCAGAGAACATCAGATGCGGCATACTTCTTGTGCGTACGTATGATTTGAGCCTCTCGGTTATGCTCTCCTGCCCGACTACTTCGTCTAATTTCCGTGGTCGGTACTTCTCAACCCATATTTCTTCCGCAGTAATCTTTTTGTGCCCCCTGTCAATGATGCATATTTGGATACTGGACGCTTTTAACCTTTATGCAAATGGTTATCAGCGGTTTATTCCACTATTTTACCTTCTTCCTTTCTTCCTTCTACCACCTCTCCCTTTCTAAGAGCCTATTCATACGAGGGTTCATACAAGGCTATTCGAAACAAAAAGGTATAGGAGGCAAGAGATACAATACCTGTATATAAGGTTCATATGAGCCCATAGGTTTACAGCACCATCTGAGACATGACTTATATGAACCTTGGGGTTTACTGTATATGTAGGGTATGTATGCAGGGTATGCAGGGACAGGGATTTACAGTATGTTTGGGTGGATATCTTGCAAAAACGAAGTTTTTGCAATACAGTCGAACCTTCGGTTCGACAAGTGTCCCTACGAACGTGCTGGTGTCGGGCGCGTCAGGTGCGTGTCAAGTAATAGAGTTATACTATTACGCACATAAAATGTATATATAGATACTTAGAGAGGGTATTGTATGTACATGAGGGATATGGGTAAAATTACCAAAACTGTCATAATTATTGCAGTTTCTATTATATTACTTGCCGCACTTATCGGATTCTCCTCGGCTGGTAAAACCCATATTGCAACCGGTTATGTTTGGAATTCTCCTCAGGGCTACCCTGCACTTGGAGCAATGGTCACTACATACATTTCCGCCCGACCCACTGAACTGCTGAAGACCTATGTGCATGACGATAATGCATGGTCAGTCAATGTAGGCGATTTCCCGACTTCGTGGAGCGAGGGTGATACAGTAACCGTGATCGTGAGCAGTGAATGGGGTAATAACTCAACGTCGGTTGTGCTTACGAACGCATTCGCGGATACCGCGCCCGAGATTACGATAGAGGGTAAGCCGGCGGACTATCCCGGCATAATCGACATGGTCAACATTAACGCAAATACCACCAGATACGCCATGGACCTGATGGTCATGGCAATAAACGCAATAAACAGCCTGAGTACAGCCGATAAGGATAATATGTATGATCGGATCTGGTCTGCATTCTACTGGAAGACCAATCTCAGCACCCTCAAGCTGAGTTATGTCCTCGGTGATTACAAAAGTACCACCCAGGTATTGATGAACTATACTGCCGATAACGGGAGTACGCTGGTAGGAACGTCGGGGGCATCGGGTGTATCCTACATAATGAGGTATGCCTCTGCGGCAGGAGACGAATACCTTGAGGACAAGATGAACTATACCCTCAAGTCTCTTGATGTATTTATACCACTGGCAGGGGATATGCTCAACGTGTATAATAACAACTTCATGGGCTCACCGCCTGACATAGCAACCATAGCAGAGGAGGCTGAGAACCGCACAAGAATGGTGATACAGACGTATGAACTTCTCACTATGGCATCAAAGGCAGTAAGCTCGAGCCCTGCTCAGGACTCTGGGTACAACGCACTTTTTAGTTTAGTTCAATGGTCTGCACCAAGCGCACCAAGGTACCTGAAGGTACTTGTAGACCCTGATAAGCTTCGGGACAATACGAGTTACACAGTCAATATTCTGCTGGATAACCTGCGCGATGTAATAGGACCGCCGAATGCAACTTATACCGGTCTCACATACACCATGAGGATCAACATAGACAACACGCCGCAGAGCGTGAAAGAAGAACGAATCGAGAAAATGATGGAGTTTCTGAAGGAGTTTGCACCGCTACTGGGGGGTATGATGAGCAAGAGCTGGGAGATCATGGGCTCGTCCACTTTCACCGAGTACTTCGATGAGATGGATGACAGCACCGGGGCTGCATGGACCATAAACACAGGCTCAAGCAACTGGAAGGTACGGGGTGAGAAATATAACATATCAGGAACTGCGGGGAGCGGGTACGAGAGCACAATAATCGGTGTAAGCGTTAGCGACGTTGTGATAGACGTTGATGCCCGAATAAACAGCATCACCGGGGGCAGCGAATCTGACTGGATTGGCATGGCAGTGAGGAAATCGTCAGCCAGTGATAGATACGATGACAGTGGCTATACAGTGCTATTAAGGAATGACAGCAGACTTGAGCTGCGGAAAGCCGGTAACACCCTTCTGGATAACGTCACCATACCTGATTTTGATACTTCTGACTGGTTCACATTAACGGTGGAACTCAGCGGTTCGGACATAAAGGTCTATGTTGACCGCATACTCTATCTCGAGTCGAACGATTCCACATACACTTCAGGATACATAAGCCTTGTTTCGGATGTCAAGGATGCAGATTTCGATGAACTGAGTATAACCGAGATCAACAGCAGAACCATGTTCTATGATACATTCACCAACCCGGATGGTGATGCAAGGAAGTGGTGCAATGTTTCTGCGAGCGGGGGGTGCTGGATCAGCAGCAATGAGCTGACGTGCGAAGACGGTACGGGCGAGATAGACGTTGACTTTGAGAGGTCTTTCTACCCGACAAGAACCATAGAGGCAAGGATGAAGACCACGACGGTTGGAGCAGGCAGCAACCGCAACGTGGGCTGGATATATCCAAAGTACGTCAACACCAGTGATTCTGTATACGGTCTGCTCCAGGATGGGGGTGTGGTTGAGCTGAAAATAAACAGCAGCGTGGCTGTTGTGAAGAATGTGAACCACACTGCAAGTTCCAGCCTTGACCCAAGGGAATGGCATACGTACCGCTTTGATATAGTGGATTCAAGTAATGGACCCAGGGTGAAGATGTACATAGATGATATCCTCTACCACAATGTTGGTGTGGATGAAGGAACAGCGGCGATACAGGGCACAATGAGGGTAAGCGCACACGGAGGGTCAACCGTGGTCTATGATAACGTAGAATTCAAGGAATTCAAGTCCTCCATGGACCCCAAGATTGTCACGTTCCTCATCAGCTGGGGAGAGACGCGGTCATATCTTCTTGACCTGCTTACACTGATATTTGACACTGCAAGAGATTATCAGAATAAGAATGTCATCTATGACGATATGCTGGGATTGGTGTACAACTCACTGGCGTATATGAACAGTGAATATCTCAGCATCATGACAGACCAGAAGCGCACCGAGACACAGGATGCTATGGATGCGATAGCAGATGAGATGCCCAACATACTCGGCAGCCCTGATGCAACCTCCGGATTGAACTACTTTGCCAAGTACACGTACCAGATCAATAAGACCAAACAGAAGGAGGTTTACGAGTCCGTCTTCCAGTACACCGAAAAGTTCATCCTGACTTTCTCCGAGGTTATGGACCGTTATCCCGAGGTGTTTGGCTGGGCATAAACAGGATTTAAAACTGGAATGAGGTTTGGGATGAGCCGTAAGGATAGAAATGAAAGCCGTGGAATAGGGTGCGTCAAGCGCAGGGAAAATAAGGTTGAACTCCTGCACGGCACTCTCGCGATAGCCCTTGCCATAGCATTCCTGCTAACGCCAATAGCCGTTGGCAGCTGTTATGCTGCTCGCCCAGCCGACTACCCCACCATCATGCAGTACGTGAACAACAAGACGGATACCACACTCTACCTGTTAGACATCTTCACCATGCTTGCAGATGCGATGAGGAACAGCAAGAACGACCAGCAGACGTATGAGAGCGTATTATCACTCGTCCACTGGAGTGCGAACATGACCAGTGAGAATATGGATGTTATCGTTTCAAGCGGGCAGTTCGGTGCGCGCGAGAACATTACAAGATCCCTGAACACGACGTGGGCGAACCTACCGACCTATATTGGCGACCCTGCCGGTACCACCGGTCTGATGTACATGATCAACCACTCCTTCAGGGAGGATTCCTCGCGCACTTACAGGAAAATGAACTATACTCTAACCGCGCTGAACAGCATAATGTACATCACCGCCGATTTCGCAAGCCGCATGGGAGCGGTATTCGGGAACGAGAGTTCCGCGCCGAGCAGGCAGGTGCTGTATGATGACTTCAGGCAGGCTGATGGACCTGCACTCGGCTGGAAGCCGCAGTCAGGCAACTGGACAGTGATAGATGAGGAATATGTTGGAACGAATAGACCTGGCGATTCACCGACTAGCGGAATCTGCGCTGTGGGGCAGACATTCGACAACTTCACGCTCGGGTTCAATCTCAGGATAGAGGAAGGAAGTACGAGCAGTAATAACGACTGGGCTGCGGTGCAGATACGTAAAGATGAACCTGATGATGGGTGGGGGGATAGCGGGTATTTGATTTTCTACAGACAGAATGGGTGGATAAATGTATATCAGGCACCCGGAGTCCTCCTTAGTAGTTCAGATACTGGCTGCAATCTCAGCCAGCAGCAGTGCTGCGTTAGAATAATTGCAACGAGTGATAGAATCAAGATATATGCAGGCTCTGACTGCTCAACGCTGCGCATAAACAAGGCTACCGCCAATTACACGAACGGCTACCTGTCGCTCGCCAACTATCAGAGCAAGGCATACTTCGACGATATTATACTGACAATGAACCGCCCGGGGTATCCAAACGCGCTGCAGGCTGCGGACGACATGACAAGACGGACCGGATATCTATGGAAAGTCACTGCGATGCTGGCAGAGAGTATGGTGAACAACCCCTCGAGGTTCAGTACCTATGATACGGTACTGTCGCTTGCGCACATTTTCTTGGACAGGGGCAACTTCTATCTCGAGGCAATGACCGACGATACCAAGTGCGCTGACAATACCTCCAAGTTCATTAACAATACTGCCAACACCACGCCGAGCTGGGGCGGGAGACCGAGCGGCACCCGTTCGGGTCTGAACTACCTTATCAGGTACAGCGCTCTCAGCGGCTCGTCCACGCAGGAGGAGAAGTACAAGGGCATTCTGGAGTTCGTTGAGAAGGGGTCTCCCATGATAACCGACCTCATGGTCAGGTATCCCGGGATATACGGATGGGAGGAGTACTATGACAGCTTTGATGATGGGAATTACGGCAGGTGGTCGACAAGCGGGGATACGAGCAAAGTTGGGTGGTCTGTTGTCAATGGCCAACTAAAATCTACGGTTAGTACTGGTGGAGCATATTCTTACATAAAATATGACGACCTCTACGTAACAGATTATGATGGTATAGAGGTCGAATATGACGTATATTTCTCTGGCAGCGCAGATTACGGCGGGTTGTGGTACAGGGGAACATACTTCAATATAAATCCCACCTTCTATGGAATCAACGACGACAGCATCACGGGTTATACATCCAGCGGCATCAGCCATGATAAGTGGCATAATATAAAGGCGATAATCACGAAGAATTCTTCCACAGGGTATGATTATTCTACTGTATACGTGGACGGCGCGATAGCTGCCGGTGGTGGATGGAGCTGGGACCATGAACCTGTGGAGAACGCGTCTTATGGCAACGACAATGTTGGTTTTGTCAGCACAAATGACAGTGATTATGTAACATTCGACAATGTCTCCATCACCGAAGTCCCGTACAAATACGAGTTCTACGAGGAGTTTGATGACGCCAACGTGAATGATTTTGAGCCTGCCAACTGGACGGTGTACAATGGAGCATGGAGTGCCGACAGCGGTGGTTATCGGCAGACTCTGACCACAGGATACCCCAATACAAACGCTTACGCATCCCTGTACCAGAACAACAAGACGCCCATTACATATGAGTGGAGTGCAAAGTACAACAGCGGCGCAATGAGTGGAGTGCACATATTCGCGGGCAACGGCTCAACTGATGGGAGGGGACCGTCATATCTGATATGGCAGGACGTCAATACGATGAGGATTTACGAGGCATCATCTGCCGGCGCCCTTTCGGATAGAGCCAGCTGGAGCGTATCCAACTCTGCGGGACAGACACACAGATACAAGGTGAGGCTCGACCCCGTGAGTGCCAGAATAGATATATGGCGCAACGGCACGTACATCGGTGGGTGGACTGATCCAACGCCGATATCAGACTCCGGGTCGGGTTACTACATTTCCCTCATGACCAATGCCGCGGACGTTACCTTCGATGATATACGCATACGCGGCGACATAGGGCTGAAGATGCTCAGGGACCAGTTCACGGAGCCGGACGGCAGTGCGAGCGGCTGGACTATTGTCAACGGTGCATGGCAGGTTGACAGCTATCAGTACGAGTACACGGGAGACCTCGCCAGCACATATCATGCCAATACATACATCGGCAACAGGAACTGGGACGACTATGTCATAGACCTTGAAGGAGCAATAGTCAGCGGCGGCAATCTTGCCGTTGGGTTCAGGACGAATACCACCACGGGCGCAAGGTACAACGTGAGCATAACGAGCGGGGGCACCCTTGCAATCAAGAGGGTCAGCGACTGGGATGCTGCGACCGTAACCTCTCTTGGAACTGCAACAGTAACAAGTCCAGGTACCAGTAAACACCGCATCAAGATAGCAGCCATTGGTGAGCAGTTCACGGTGTGGTACGATGGTGTTAAGAAACTCACCGTGGTGGATGGCGCATATCCCAACGGCGCCATCAGCCTTGAGGCGATAGGCACTGATCAGGTGCTGTATGATAACATCACGGTGTATGCCTCGCGCGACCCTGATTATGCCGGCATCATGAGCTACATGGATGCTACCGCTACTTCGCGCAAGCACCTCATGAATCTTGCGTCGCAGTTCATAGACGGGTTCAACAGCACGGACAACCGCACATACACCTACGACAGTCTCATAGGGCTCATGGGGTGGTCTGCGGCGCGCAATGCACGGCAGCTTCTGCCGCTTACAACATCTCTGAGGAGTACCACGCTCAGGTCAATGGAGGCTCTCTCCGAGAACATACCCGCAATCTTCGGCCCTCCAAATGCGCTCTACGGGGCAACCTACATAGCAGACCACACACTGAACATAAACAGGCAGCTCAGACAGGATAAAACCGATGAAACCCTGAATCTGATGAAGAAGATGATAACGCCCATCACCCAGTCGCTGTACAGATGGCCGGATGTCTACGGCTGGGTCGATAAGGCGCTTTATCCGATAACGATATGAGTATTGGAATACTGCCCCTGCTATTGAGCTTGCGCAAGGTTTGGAGTGGAGTGTTGGCGCTTCATACAAAAAATATATTGTTTGGGTGGTAGGATTCACCATTCGTCTTAGACTCTAAAAACAGCCATATTATCACCCGGCGCAATCCACCACTTTCGTCCCAGCCTTTTAATACCCCATTTCCTCCAGCTCTCTTAATCTCTCTTCTGCTTGTCCAAAATTAGGGTCAATCTCCAG
>JAUWIL010000084.1 GCA_030605385.1 Methanobacteriota archaeon | reverse complement strand
TCCAGGATAAGACTTGTAGACGGGGCAACAGGCCGCGCTCTGGTCTTCGTTGGCCCAGATGGCGAGAAGGTCATGTATATCATGCAGGGCGTAAGTGAGACGTTCAGCCCGCTTGATTCGGACCTTGACTACATAAATTCTGCACGCATAGCACTTATCGACCCCTTTATCAGCACCGACGGATCGCAGATCGAGATGCAGCGCAGGTTGGTAGAGCGTATCACATCCAGAATAGCCCTCAGCATTGGCATGATGGGGGTAAGGTGCAGTTTTGAAGATTTCAGTGACATCATCATGTGGTGCGACGTGGTGTTCTCGAATGAATTTGAGTGCAATGTGATGAGCGGCGGAAGTTACGAGCGCAACGCCGAAATGCTTCTGGATGCGGGAGCAGGTATTGTTGCAGTAACTCTGGGGCAGAGGGGGTGCTATGTTGCATCATCCGGGGTTGAAGGCGTTCTGGTGCCATCCGTGGAGGCAAGGGTTGTGGACCGCACAGGCGCAGGCGACGCATTTACAGCTGGTTTTCTTTACGGGGTGCTGGATGAAATGAGTCTGGTAGACTGCGCTAAAATGGGGAACCTTGCCGCCTCGAAGTGCATTTCAGCTTTCGGTCCCAGAACGGGTCTGCCGCATATCTCAGAGGTTGGTCTGGACCGCGTTCTGTAACCCGTTGCGTACAGCAAGATTATATGAGAATGCGCCCTATTTTGGCCTGTTTTGTTTGATATACTTCAAAAGCTCATCCCGCCTGTGCTTATGAAACCTCTCCTTAACCAGTTCTCTGAGCGCACCCAGATCACCCTTCTTTGCACAGGTGGGCGCCACTATATGGTCCCACTCCTGCCACGGCGGCTCCATCCCGAGCCGTGAGACGATTTCATTCAGCTCCCGATCAAGGTCACTCATTTTATCCATCTTGTTGACCGCCAGTATGGTATCTATCCCCTCTTCGGTGAGGAATTCGTACATTTCCACATCTACCGGTACTTCACCGCGCCCAACCCATCTATCTACTATCTCGGTGAATGCCTTACCGTCGAGCACCTGTATAGCCAGCTTTATGTATTCCGAGTTATCTTCCACGTAATGCACGATATTATCCTTTATGCGCTCCACTTTTTCCTTCGGCACGCCACTCATGAACCCGAATCCGGGCATATCTGTTATTGTGAGGTCGCCCAGATGGATGTGATTGATTTTTCTGGTAACTCCTGGTTTCCGTCCAACCGGAACCTTAACCCCTGCAAATTCCCGTATCAGGGTGGATTTGCCGACATTTGAGCGCCCCATAATCACGATTTCAAACTCACGGGGACTGCGGTCTACTCGCTCAAGGCTCTTGCGCTCCATCATATTTCATCCCACGAATCGGTCTCTTGAACCTCTTGCTGTGTTTGGCTGTGCTGTGTTTGGCTGTGTTTAGAATTAAGTTTAATTGGTTTTCACCATCGTATTATCCTCATATTCCCTCATATTATTTGATTTAGCCTTATTGACATCACTAAGCTCTTATTGACATCACTATTTGAAACGCAACCTTAATATACGGATTATATGTTTACAACACCATATCAGGACAGAGTATCATTTTTGTTGAATGGAGGTCCATCAGGATGGTAGATGTAGAAACTGTGAGGAAGATATGGACAGAGGGCGACAGCATTCTTACACCAATGCTTGCAGTGCTGGCGGATGGAGCCTGCTTTGAGCTGCATGTTGTAGACAAGATTTTCACACTCAGCAAGACAGAGGGTAAATGGTCTCTTGAAGAGGGCGAGAGCAAGCAAACACCCGATGTCCAGATAAAGTTGGATGATGCCAGCATTGTTGATGAGATGGCAAACGTAAGCAGCGCTGACGAAGTCAAGACCAAGATACAGGACTGGGTTGACGATGGGCTGGTAGAGTTCAAGGTCACAGGGGATTTCACCGAGATTGGAGCAAAGCACTATATAGACTTCGCGCGAGAACTCGGGATAATGTGAAGATTTTTATCACATTCCCTCACATTACTATTTTTAATGGCAGCCAGTAGGAAGGGCGCTAAGAGTAGAATTGGATTTAACACAAGGGCAGTACACTCGGGGGAAGAGGGCTGCCCGCTTACAGGTGCGGTATCAACACCTATTTACCAGACATCAACCTTTTCGCTGAAACCCCCCTCTAAGGAGCAGGCACTGCCCGGCGGGATGCAGTACGTATACACGCGCGTGGCCAACCCCACCACCAGTGCTCTGGAAACCAAAATCGCCGACCTTGCGGGCGGTGAGGCAGGGCTGGCGCTGGCATCAGGCATGGCAGCCATATCCGCAGTTCTGTTTACCCTGGTAGGCAGCGGCGATCATATCGTATGCAGTGATGTTATCTACGGTTGCACACATGACCTCTTGAAAGGTGTTATGAGGAGAATGGGTGTTGAGAGCACATTCGTCGATCTGTCAGAGCCCGACAATCTGGCTGGGGCAGTAAGGGATAACACGCGGCTGGTATTTCTCGAGACTCCTGCGAACCCGACTCTGAAGCTTATCAATATCAGAAGTATCTCGGATATTGCAGGTGAGTACGGCATCAAGGCAATCGTGGACAATACTTTCATGACGCCATACCTGCAGCGCCCGCTGGAACTTGGTGCAGACATAGTTGTACACAGTGCGACCAAGTATATCAGCGGACACGGAGACACCATTGGCGGCATCATTGTGGGGGACGAGGACTTCATTCGGGAGGTAAGGGGTGAGGCACTGAAGGACATCGGCGGCTGCATCAGCCCGTTTAACTCATGGCTGTTACTCCGTGGGGTTAAAACCATGGGACTCCGGATGGAAAGACACTCAAGTAGCGCATTGGAGATTGCAAGATTCCTCGAGTCACACTCAATGGTGCGGACTGTGATGTACCCAGGTCTTAAGTCGCATCCGCAGCACGGATTGGCGAAGCTTCAGCACCAGTGCGGTTCAAGCGGCATGATAACATTTGATGTTGAAACCCAGTACAATGCCATCAAGGTACTCGACTCCCTGGAGATGTGCACGATGGCTGTAAGCCTGGGCGATGTGAACACACTTCTGGAACATCCTGCAACGATGACGCACCGTTCTCTTTCCAGGAAGGAACGTCATGATCTTGGGATAAATGACGGCTTGCTGAGGATATCGGTAGGTATTGAAGACTCTGCAGACATCATAGCTGACATTGATCAGGCACTCTCAAAAGTACGGTATAAAAAGTAGAGTACCATAACCATGTACCCTGTTACACTCCGTCCGAGGTTGTATGGGCGGGCTGGGCAGATGGACTGGTTGAGTAAGGGTTGAATGGACTACTTTAGACGGGTTCCACTCTAAAACGTGCTTGAATGGCATCAGGTGTTCAGGCACTTGCAGGCAGACAGAATTTCCAATTTCGTCAAGTGTTTATGGCACATTTGATTAAGCGCTTGTTCAGGGTTGTGCTCTAGGTCTGGTTTATCTTTATTCCTCGAAGAGCCCCAACTTTTCCATTTCGGTGAACAGTACTTTCAAATCGGACATTATCCGATCCCGTTCGGCGTCATACTCCTCTAATAATTTGTCTGCTATATTGTCTATGGTGTGCGAACCATCACACAATCTAACTACTACTGCCCCACTATCGTTAGCCTCATATATATTATCCGTAACGTAGTCAAGCAGAAGCAATCCTGCCTCATTTTCCCTGGTGTTATATGACATCTTCTCCTCAAACGTCAAAGATGACTTTAGCCTTGGTTTCTCACTTACCATATTCTGGCTCACTCCAGCATATTTCAGTTATTTTGAGAACTGTGGCCATCCAACTAACAGACCAATACTCTAAAGATGAATTAACAATTTCTAGATATGGTTTATTTAGATATGGTTTATAAATCTGCAGCTCAGAGCCCACCGGCTCCGCTCATCATCTTATCGAGACTCTGCCACTCCTCCACTTTTGGTGCAATGTACGGTTTCTTCTTCTTATCTGCTTCTTTGTCATCTTCCATAGCGCATCAGTCCCCAACCAGTCTAACGCAGGCGATACTACATACACATTTGCATAGTTACATATACTGTGTTTTTAGGACGACTTAAGGCAGCCAAACCTGCTGTGTTAAACCTGCCACGTCAAACTTAACTAACAATAAACATCAACTAATTATACTATTTATACATTTCATATTTCAGTTTTAGGTTTATGTTGATCAGTTGAACATTCTCCTTTATAAGATTTATAAGGTGCTAAAGTTGCGATCCAAAAATTAACAGAATTTATGGCGATTACAGTTACATCTTTAAAATAACCATAGGCTATGCGATAAATCTTACTGAATAATAAGACATAAAGCGCAGTATAAAAATCACGAACGGAACAAAAACATGTTTGAAAAGCTACGCTTTTCGTACTGTTGCGGAACTTTGTTCCGCAAACATGTCTAAAACACTACGTGTTTTATACGGTTGCAAAACTACGTTTTGCAAACATGTCTAAAAGTGGAACTTTTAGACTGTTGCGGAACTTTGTTCCGCAAACATGTCTGGAAGCTCCGCTTCCATACGGTTATGGAACTCCGTTCCATAAACATGTCTGAAATGCGAAGCATTTCATACTGTTGCGGAACTCCGTTCCATAAACATGTCCGAAACGCTCTGCGTTTCGTACGGTTGCAAAATCTTCGATTTTGCAAACACATTCGAAAACCTTCGGTTTTCGTACTGTTGCGGAACTTTGTTCCGCAAACACCAAAAATTCTGAACACATATAGTTAGCGAGCAGTCAATATATTGAAACGATCATCCTGCTGTAGGGAATGGAAATGCCTATCATCACGTGCCCTATCGCGGTAATCGTCAGACAGCGCAACAGCACGCTTTAGACTCTCAAGAGCCCCCTCCAGGTCTCCGGTAACGGCAAGAAGGCATGCGCGGTTGTAAAGCGCTCCAGGGTAATCGGGATTAATGCGCAGTGCCTCATTGAAGCACTTCATAGCCTTGGAATGTTCCTTGAGTTTCTCGTGAATCACACCCATATTGCTCCATGCCAGCGCATACCCGGGATCAAGCTCCAGCGCCCGCCCGTAACATCCGAGAGCATCCTCCAACAACCCAAGCTGTTCCAGCGCATACCCACGGTTGCACCACATGCTTGCCCATTGTTTACCAGCACCTGCTCTGCTGGCGGGCGTCATCAAGCGCTCGGAAACGTCATCTAACACCCCGGCAAAATGGGCCTCAGCCGCTTCATACTGCTCCATCATCAGGAGTGCCACTCCCCGGCTGTTAAGCGCAGCGGCATGGTTTGGCTTGATGCGCAGAGCCCGGTCGTAGCTCTTTATAGCCTCATCATAATCACATAGTCGGACGAACATAACACCGCGCCTGTACCATGCGTTGCTGTTATCAGGCTCAAGTTCAAGAATCTTATCAAAACACTCAATTGCGAGTTTGAAATTGCACAGCCTTGCATAGGCAGTTCCGCGGTTGTACAGCGACCGCGCCGCATCTCGCGAATGTTTTGCATTCCCGGAATCGTCCTGCATGATAGGAACAACATGGCACACAATGTATATTAAAACCGACATTCCACCAGTTCTATTGACTGGTGTTTGTGAAATCGAAGATTTCACAACCGTATAAAACACGCAGTGTTTTATACATGTTTGCGGAATCCGAGATTCCGCAACCGTCTGAAAACCTTTGGTTTTCAGACATGGTTAGGACTGGTGGAATTAGTGTGCAGAACCACTGGCCAGTTAGATGCCACTGGTCTACTGACCAGTGGTTCTTCACATTATAGAAAATTACCTCTGGTTGTAGAGATACGGCCTATCTCACGGGCGGCTCTATGATTGCCTCGAACTCCCTCATCTCGCGCAGCATCTCCAGATCAGCACACTCGCGTGATAGAGTGCTGTATTTGCTGGAAAGGGTGACTGCCATACGGAGTGCTGCAAGCGCACCAATACGTTCATCTTGCAGCGCAAGTACCCGCGCGAGTGCGTACCAGGCTGAACCGAGGTGGGGGTTCAGCTCGGCTGCACGCTCCACATAACGATAACCCTCATCTAAACGACCGAGATGTGCCAGCACCACACCCTTCTCGGCGAGCGCCGCTGCGTTATCGGGGTTTATTCCAAGCACCGCATCAAAACTTTTCAGAGCGCGCTTCCACCCCCCAACATCTATCAGGATGCGCCCCTTGCCAATGCGTGCAGCAGCATAATCTTCTTTTATACCGAGTGCAGCGTCGTAATCCTCTATAGCAGCCTCAAGGTCGCCGAGCGCCGCGTGCACCTCGGCAAGGCGGCACCACGTCGCTGCATCGCGGGGGCTCAGCTCAAGGCACCGCTCGAAACAGCGGAGGGCTCCTTCATAGTTTTGCAGGCGAACATATCTCACGCCCTTGTTGAACCACATCTCTGACACATCAGAGCGCAACTTGCATCAGCACCTTACAAAGTTAAAACTTCCAACACCAGTTTGTGGTTGCATGGTAATAAAAATAAGGAAAATAACGTGAACTCCCCATTTTTTGTTAAACGGCATAGAAACGAGTGCGTAAGTATATTTAAATGGAAATGAATATACAAATATGGAGCACATCACGGAAATATGAGCATTAACTGCCCGGTTTGGCCAGGAGTATGGTTTTTATGATGGAACAAGAAGAGACTGACAACTATGACGTGTGCTGCATGCGCCCCATCTCAGAGTGTGAGGACTGCAGCATTGCGGATTTTCTTAAATGCCGCCCGGAACCCGGAGATACACTTTACTTTATGGGCATGTTCCTGTCTTTTGTGATTCCAGCATTTATCGGCATGCTGATGGGCGGATACGGCTGGTACATCATCGGATGGCTAGTACTGCTCATGATGGCTAGTACTGCTCATAATAGTCTTTGGGATATGGGAGACGCCCATAATATGCAGCCACTGCCCATACTATGCCCAGGAAGGGCGCACTCTGAGCTGCATTGCCAAGCGCGGCATCCCGAAGATCTCGAAGTTCAATCCCAGCCCGATAAACAGGTCAGAGAGGGTGCAGATCATAGTTGCATATGCTGTGGTAACTCTCTACCCCCTAACCCTGCTGGTGCTTGGCAGGCAGTACGTTATGGCATTCATCACATTGTGGGGTTTTATGATGTACCTATCTACCCTGCGGAAGTACATATGCACGAAGTGCGTTAACTTCTCATGCTCTATGAACAGAGTGCCAAGGGAGGTTGTCTATGAGTACCTGAAGCGCAGCCCCCTTATGAAGAAGGCATGGGAAGAGCGCGGCTGGAAGGTAGAATGAGTGTAGGATGCAGTGGCGCTGGCGTGCCAGAGAAACCGGTGTATGATACATGAGATAAATAGCGTGCTGGTGAGGGTGAGGGTGAGAAAACTATTAGTTGTACTGATTCTTGTTTTTGCAATCAGCTCTACGGTAGGCTGCATTCAGGGGGGAACTAGGGAACTGGTGAGTGAGGAGGAGGCAAGGGAGATTGTATACGATTACGTGGTTAACATGTACCAATACAGGGAGTACAACGGAACCAATCTCGTGCCTGGGCTTGCGCTTAAGCTCGGCTGCGAGGACTGTTATGGTTTTGTCTATACCTTTGATGTGCAACCTTCCGACAAACTGCCAGGGGTAGTAACCGGCTTTAAAGTCGATATCGAGGTGGAGAGCGGAACCGTAAACAAAACATGGATAACGGAAATCAGAAGGAACGTAACCTCCAATATTCTGGAGATAGGCGAGTTCTGCGGCTGGTCGACCAATGGATCATGCACCATCGGCTCCGACTGCATCAAAGGCGGCTGCTCGGGACAGGTCTGTCAATCCAGATTGGAGGAGCCGATTATCACAACATGCGAATGGATAGACTGCTACAGCGCAAGTACATACGGTCTGGAATGCATGTGTGCTGACGGGCAGTGCAGGTGGATAAAACAAGGCAGTTAAGGCAATTCGAGTGTGGTTGGTTGGGGGTGGTTTGCTGAGCCTCACTCATGTGAATACTCAAATCCAAATATCCAATCCAAAAGGATTTCGGCCTGATTCTATGGGTGCCCAAATGTCTAGGTCCACGGGTGCCCCAAATAAGAGGTTACCAGGGATTGCACAAGTTCAGAATCGGATTCATCATGTTTTTCCGGTCTTGAATCAAGCGAAACAGCGCGCCTAAGGGATGAAAGCATATCCTCACCACGATCAAGTAAAGACAGGATAAAAGCGCGGGTATACCACACCTCGAACCCATGGGGATTGATTTTGACTGCCTGATCCAGCGCCTCCAGCGCATCTTCGTGGCGCCCAAGCATGCCGAGCGCACACCCCTTATCATACCATGCCTTACCATCCTGTGGGTTGATCTTGGTTGCCTGGTCCAGCGCCTCCAGAGCTTCCTTGTAGCGGCCGATCATGAGCAAGGCATTTCCCTTATTGTAGCATGATTTATCCTCTTGCTGGTTGATTTTGGTCGGTCTGCTGCGCACTTCTGATGCCTCTTCACGGCGCCCATCATCATTCCCTCCGTATGGCATTTGAGATCCATTAGCGTGATGTCCCATGGCACATTCCTCCACATCGTAGAGTTAGAGTCGACTTAATTATAACCGAATTGTATAATAGTCATTGATAAAGATATGCCAGCAAAATAGACTAAAATACATTAAAAACCTGAATGACCTGTGCGTGTTTGTAGAACCACGTTCTACAACAGTACGAAAACCCAAGGTTTTCGGACATGTTTACAGAGCGGGGCTCTGTAACCGTATGTAAGCGGAGCTGCAATACATGATTCTAATAATCCGGAGTGAACCGTGAGTAGGATTAATGA
>JAUWIL010000073.1 GCA_030605385.1 Methanobacteriota archaeon | reverse complement strand
TGAAATGCGAAGCATTTCAGACGGTTGCGGAACTGTGTTCCGCAAACATGTATGGAAGCTTCGCTTCCATACAGTTACAGAGCCCCGCTCTGTAAACATGCCTGAAACGCTCTGCGTTTCATGCGGTTGCAAAAACCATAGCTTTTTGCAAACATGTCTGAAAAACCTACGGTTTTTCATACTGTTGTGAAATCTCGGATTTCACAAACACCACACAAATTATGATGGTATATATCTGGAAACCTTGGTTTTCACACATGTCCTGCGGAACACCGTTCCGCGGGATGAATGTCACTTTGTTCACGCCGAGGGGATTTTAGCTCCGTATTTATATGAACTTAAAATTCACCCGGAATCGTTAGAATTTTCCACCTCTAGTATCGATTCAGCATCTTCCTCTCCCATGAATTCAGCCCCGGTTGGCCCTATCCTCATGAGTTCTTCGGTAAAGTCATGAATTATTTCAGCGAACTTCTCGCCATCACTGGCTGATATCCCTGCAACTCTGATGCGGCGGTCATCGAATCCGACGTCCCGTAATATCTCCTTAAGAATCTTCATGCGCCTCCTTGCAAGGTAGTTACCCTCCCCATAGTGGCACTCTCCCTGTCTGCAGCCTGCAACCAGTACGCCATCTGCGCCATTCTGTATCGCCTCGAGAACAAACCTCGGATTCACTCTGCCCGAGCACATAACGCGTATTATCCTGACATTTGTCGGGTATTGTATGCGCAGCGAGCCTGCGATATCTGCACCTGCATAGGCGCACCAGTTGCAGAGAAATGCTATTATCAGCGGATACTCGCTTTTATCTCCAAGGACCGAGTTTATCTGGGAGTATATCTGCTCATCCGTGAAGTGGCGCACCACTATTGCGCCGGTCGGACATGCAGCCGCACATGATCCACAGCCCTTGCAGGTGACTTCATCCAGCTTCGCCACGCCGTCTATTAGCTTTATGTTATCGTACTGGCATATGTCCTCACATAATTTACATCCTGTGCACAGCATGTCGATGACGTATGCACTGAACGGTTCCAGTTCAATCTCTCCAGGCTCAAGCAGACGGAAAGCATGAGATGCTGCCGCACATCCCTGGGCTATGCTTGTCTGAATATCTTTAGGTCCTATCGCACAGCCCGCTATGAATATGCCGTCCACATGTGTGTCCACAGGCCTGGTTTTGAGGTGTGCAGGTGCCAGGAATCCAGCAGGATTCTCAGCCAGATTTAGTATTGATTCGAGTTCTTTGATATTCTCACTTGGCTCCATACCTATTGAGAGGACTACCATATCAAATTCTTCTTCCCTGCTCTCACATGCAAGAGTGTCCTCATAACGCATCACAGGATTGTGATTCCTTGTGTCCCAGACCTCTGATACACTCGACCTTATGAATTTGACACCTTCCTTACGCGCTTTGTCATAGTACTCCTCATATCCTGAACCCGTGGCACGTATGTCAATATAGAATATTTTCACTTCCGTGTCAGGATAACGCTCCCTGATGAGCTGGGCATTTTTCATGGCCGACATGCAGCATACCGATGAGCAGTAAAGATTGCCGACCTGTGCGTCCCTCGAACCCACACACTGAATGAATGCCACCTTACCGGGAACTCTACCGTCGCTTATTCGCTTCACCTTTCCGCGCGTTGGCCCACTTGCGTTGAGCAGTCTCTCCAGTTCCATGGTGGTAATGACGTTGGGTATAGTTCCATAACCGTACTCTGGCTTGCGCGCGGCATCGAACGGCTTGTAGCCTGTAGCCACGATTATTGCACCCACATCAACCTCTATGCGCTCATCTTTCTGATCGAAGTTGATAGCCTTCGGTTCACAGCCTTCCTCGCACAGTCTGCATCCCACACAGTGTTCGGGGTCTATACATGCACACAGCGGCACTGCCTGCGGTATGGGAAGATATATTGCTTTACGGTTGCTGATTCCTGCATCCACCTCGTTCGGAACTTCTATGGGGCAAAGATTCGCACAGTCCTCTATGCAGCCCTTACATTTGTCCTCGTCAACATAGCGCGGCTTCTTTTTTATGCGTACCTTGAAATTGCCCACGCTTCCTTCTACGCTCTCTACTTCTGAGTTGGTGTAGAGCGTTATGTGGGGGTGAGTACTGGCATCCACCATCTTGGGAGCAAGTACACATATGCTGCAGTCATTGGAGGGGAATATCTCGTTCAGGAGTGCCATGTGGCCCCCGATAGTGAACTTCTTTTCCACTAAATATACCTCATGTCCTGCGTCGGCAAGATCTAATGCCGCATTTATACCTGCAACGCCGCCCCCTATGATTAGTGCATTCTTTATCGCAGGGATCTTGCGGGGGTACAGCGGCTCAAGCCATCGTGCCTTGGAAACTGCCATCCGTATAAGGTCTTTGGCTTTCTGCGTGGCTTTTGCTGAATCTGCAATGTGGACCCAGCTGCACTGCTCGCGTATGTTCGCTACCTCAAGGAGGTATGGGTTCAGACCTGCTTCGCCGAGTGTTTTTCTAAGAGTGGACTCATGCATTCTTGGCGAGCATGCCGCGATTACTACGCGTTCAAGGTTGTGCCTCTCAATGTCGAGCTTTATCTCATCCTGTCCCGCATCCGAGCATACATAGTCTATATCCTTTGCTGTCACTACGTCGTCGAGCTCTTCCGCATATTCCCTTAACTCCTCTACATTCACCACGGAGGCGATATTCAAGCCGCAGTGGCATATGTAAACACCAATTCTTGGCAACGCCTGAATTCTCCAAAAGGTCTGTTATAAAGGTCAATCATTGCATGTTCATTATATACGTTAGGGTGGGGATACAGAGCATCGCGCTCGTTGAATATAATGAATCCGATGCAAACGCGTGATTTGACATTCTTAAAGTTGCAATCCATAATGTAATTAGCTTTGTGATTTTGTAAATAAGTGCAATGCGTATTGTAATTTCACAATTGCAAAAAATATTTGACTATCTCGCCAACCTGAATGCGATACATTTTAGATATTGGTATTCAAACATAGTAGACGTATTCAAACATAGTAGACGTATTCAAACATAGTAGAGGTATTCAAATATAGCAGAATATAGTAGCAGTTAGATAGTAGCAGTTAGATAGTTACGGGGGGTTTAGGTCATTATATGGCAGCCATATGGTGGTTATATTGCTGACATAGCTGACAATACCCAAATTACCATAGAATATGATTAATCAACACTGAGAACAGTCTTTGGTCGTGCGTTGCCGTGATAAGCCCAATGGAGATATACCAGTTACTTCCCAAGACGAACTGCAAAGAATGCGGTGAATCCACCTGCATGGCATTCGCAGTCAAAATCATAAGCAGAGAGCATGGTATCAAGGAGTGCACGCCGCTCATGGAGGATAGTAAATACGCGGCTGAAAAGAACAAGCTGCTTGAAATGCTGAAGCCGATGGAAGATGCCGGCGAGACCGGGCTCATCATACACGATGATAAATGCTTCGGCTGCGGCAACTGTGTGGTGGCATGCCCTGTAAATGTAGCCAACGACCCTGAAGGTGCAGCAATAGGAGATGGTCCGAGCAACGACAAGGTAATACTTAAGGTAGTGGATGGGGTGGTGGTGGCACAGAATGTAGGGGAGTGCAGGCGCTTCGGCAAGAATAGAATACTCTGCAACGCCTGTATAGACCCCTGCCCCAGCGGAGCGATAGAGTTTGTATAGGTGAGATTGTATTATGGATGCAAATAACGTGGCGAGGGTGACGTGTCCTGCATGTGCGTGCCTCTGCCGGGATGTTGACCTCGAATTCGATGATAGAGGAGATATAGTCCATACGTACAACGCCTGCCGCAAAGGGGCTGCCTTCTTTATGGGCTCCTACCGCGAGAACCGCGCTCTCCCAAAGATCGAAGGCAAACCTGTGTCGATCGATGATGCAGTCAAATCCACTGTTGAAATACTTTCTAATGCAAAAAACCCCGTAATATTCGGGCTGGATACTTCCTCGCTGGAGACGCAGGTGCTTGGAGTGGGGCTGGCGCGCAAGCTCAATGCCGCTATCGATGATACGTCTTCATTATGTCAGGGACTCGTACTGGAGCGCATAATACCGGGCAGTATGAAAACCTGCACTCTTGACGACGTGAGGGATTATTCCGACGTGATGGTTTACTGGGGCTCTGACCCCGCGAACTCTCACCCGCGGCATATGTCCAAATTCTCATACTTCCCGAGAGGTAAGAAGCGCCAGAAGGGCTGGGAGACCGACCGCATGCCAATCTGCATAGATGTACGAAAGAGCAATACCGCAGGCGTTTGCAAGAAGTTCTACAAAATCGAGCCAAAGGGCGATGAAGGGCTGATTAATGACCTGCTATTATCTCTGGATGGGAAGATTGGCGGCAAGGAGATTGGCGGCAAGGGAATTGATGGAAAGGAGTTCGCAAAGCTGACAAATATTCTCAAAAAGGCGGAGCACTGCACCATATTCAGCGGGCTTGGTCTTGTGTACTCGCTGAAAAACAGCATCAAACTGTTTGACGCGCTCATTGAAAAACTAAACGAGTATGCGCCCACCCACGTAATACCCATGGTTGGGCATTACAACATGCGCGGCATGACGCAAACGCTCTATGATGCGAGCGGATACATAAACAAAGTCAGGTTCAGTGATGGCGAAGTGGATCACGGCAGCCAGTACAGCATTACCTCTACACTTCAGGGCAAAGAAGCGGATGCTGCACTGATAATAGGCGCTGACCCTGTCTCTAGCATACCTCTTAAAACGTCAATCTCGCTTGCCGGCATACCAACGATAACAATAGATGCGCATGAGACGCCGACCACCATGATATCACGGGTTGTCATTCCTGCTGCAATTACCGGCATTGAGGCGGGCGGGGAAGCACTGCGCATGGATGGTGTGAAACATGAACTGAGCGCACCGAGAGAAAATAAAGAAGTTCTCAGCGATGCGGAATTGCTGAAGCGCATCCTTGAGGGGGTGTGAAGTTGGTCTCAAAATTCATGATCGAGCCGGAGTACGACGTGACAGTAGTGACCGTACGCGACATATTCCAGTCAATGTATGCCGGGGATAAATTCGGCGCGGATTATCAGAATCATTCTGCAGTCATAATTTTTGACGAGTCTGACATGAGAAAGATGAGTATGGCAGACGGCGGCAGGGTGAAGGTCAAATCATCAGGCTGTGAGGTAGTGTTAACCGCCCGCAAAAGCGAGGATGCGCACCCGGGTATTGCATTCATGCCCAACAGCATATACGCAAATGCACTCATTGAAGGCGCAGATGATACAGGCATACCCGAGTACAAGCAGATAGGCGTAACAGTATCGCGCACTACCAACGAACTCACAGGTGTAAGACAGCTTGTAGAACTGCAAAAGAATGTAGAACTGCATGTCTAAAATCAAAGATTTTATACTGATTTTATACGGTTATGGAACTTTGTTCCATAAACAAAAGAAAAGTCTGCCCAGCTAAGACTGACTTTTGAAGCGGCGCAGCCGACAGCAAACCTGAGGGGGATAAAAATTTATAAGGCAGTCTTACAACATCCCCTGCGAAAATCCATCAATACATCTTTCGCACATTTTGCAGAGTCGAAGACTTTGTGAGATGACTTTGTGAGATAGACTAAGACTGCACTTTCATCAAATCCTGCAGAGTCGAAGATTTCTGCAGCATGCTCCGCAAATACAGTATATTCCGCAAATATTTAGATTCGCAAGATTTGCAGTAAACTGTTATATACAGTAAGTAGTTATAATTAATGTCACACATTTAATACGAGAGATCGTTATTTCACAGGTCCAGGGGCGGCGCAGAAGGGGCGGCAAAAGACTTGTTCTGTGCAAAAAGCGGTATACAGCGCTTACAGGCGGGAAGGCGCGGCTATCGCCATCTCACACCAGAGCATGAGTGTAAGGAATGGGGCTGGTGAATGGAGAAAGGTGAGGGATGAGAGTCATCTGGCGGGGCGGTTAATAGATTGTGGTGTAGATTATTCTCTGTGCACACATACATCGAGAAAAAATTGAGGTATGGTAAATGAGCAGGACCAGGATAATTGGATTGGTATTCATCGGGTTGGTTTTGTTATGTGCGGGTGTACTGGATGTTTCCGTGGTGATGAAGGGGGTAGAGTAAATGGTTAGGATAAGAAAAGTGGTGAGATACCTGTTAATTGGTTTGGTTACTATTTTTATAACCCTATCAATTCTAGCTTTTCTATGGGATTATCCCCTACACGGGTATCCGCCTAGCTCGTATTTTTGGTTGACAAATGTTAGTGCGGTTGACTCGTCAGACGGTGATAAGATTATTGCTACTTTGCGTGTTCTAAATGGTCATCAAAATAAAGCCTTATCCATCTCCGATTTAAAGGCGCACATAAGAGTAAATGACGAGGAGATATTCTATGATGGTTATTCTCCTCCTATAAAAAAAGTTTCAATACGGGAGTGGGAACCAGCAGCTGGAGGAGGGTACCACTTGGTTGGCGAGAGGATTGACAGCTTGACCTATTATAATATCACTCCGTTTGAGATAATAAAAAAAGCAGAAGGGTCAGCAGATGTGCTGGAGGATGGAGATACTTTCGTCATAAATGCAGATAAGCTGTTTGAAAAGGGCGATAAAGTGGGGGTAACTATTGCTGAAAAAAGTAGGATTGAAGAAATTGGATCGGAGATAGTGATATACGGAGGAGAATTTATCATACGATGATATGTAACCGGCTGAGAAGGCTAGGAATAAAAATTGGATGGTGGATTTGGTGGCTTAAATGAATGAGATTAAATTGTTGGGTGGTAGCCCAAAAGCCATAATCACTAGGGTGTCTTTGCTTTTTAGCATGTTTGTTATGTTTAACCTATGTTTCATTGCGACTGCATCCACCCAAAACATGACAATATCTGTTGACAACTTCACCCTGTCAGGCGAATTTGTATCTGATGTGCCTGTTTCATCTGATTTTAGGATTAAAGAGGTATGGATTGATGAGTTTGGTAGTTCATGCGGCCCCTGCAGTGGCTCGTATTTGAGTGTAATGTACAAGGTTGCGAACAAGGGTGAGGCTCGTATGGGCACAGTGACGGTCAGAGTTGATGAAGAGACTGCTAATGCAACCTTCTACTTGGATGCCAATGATACTGATTTTGTAAGCTTTCATCTTTCGCCTACGGATGCCTACACTCTTTATACAGAGATATACGGATACTATCCCTATGGAGTGGGACATCACTCAAACCCGGGCCCAGACTGCAAGCTGACAGCTATTGAGGTACCTTATATGCATCCTAAAACAGCCACCATTGGAGTCTGGAACTACAACCTTGGAGAATACGGTCATTGCAAAGTTGAGTTCTATGTGGATGGTATGTTTAGAATGGCTAGCGGTCAAGCACTTGAGCAGTACGGAGCTGTAAAGGTGCACTATACATTCCATGACTGCTACGCAGGTACTACCAAGAACATTCAGGTGACAGCCTCACCATCTACCGAGGGCTGCGTGGAATATTTTGGAGCACAGCTTTGCCCCTCACAGACAAAGAGCGTCATGTGCCCGGCATGTCAAAGTGATGCAGACTGTCCATCAGGTGAGGCATGCATCAATGGGTATTGTAAGGCTCCCCCACCACAAATATGCTCAGACGGAACACCATATGGTCAGTGCTCATCTACCAAGCCAAAATACTGCGACAACGGCGTGCTGATCGACAAATGCAGCCAGTGTGGATGCCCACTAGGGTATGAGTGCAAGCCAGATGGTACCTGCGAACTAAAGCCATGCACAACTGATAGCGATTGTCCAAGTGATTATTGTGGTTCATGGGGCCCTTGGAAATGCTATGATGTTGACACCAAAGTAAGAACAAGAACATGCTATGATTATTATTGCCACGTTCCCACTGGAGAATGCACGTATAGCACAAATATGGATTATAGCTATGAGGACTGCCCGACTGGGCAATTTTGCGAGAATGGGGCATGTGTGACAACTCCTCCAACGGCACTATATGACGTAGCAGTCATTCTTGCTGAGACTTCAGACGGGACTCCTATAAAAATTGCTGATTACTTTGATGACAGCCCGGGTGTGCCAAGTATAACAGGAAACAGCATAGAGGCACAGCTAAACAGATATTATCAGGAGAACGCATACACTAATGAAATGTATTTCAACTTCACAGTTTTCGATAACGATGGTGAATGGTATCAAATGCCTTTAACAGAGAGGGAGTATGCTGTTGCTGACTACCTTCCGCCTTATAGTTTCTTATTAACAAGTCGCTTTTATGATGAAGCAACTGATGCAGTAGAGAACGATGCTGATGTACAGTTCGATAAGGGGAAATATGATATCATATACGCTGTGCATTCAGGATTCTCACGTCAGCGTGCAGGAGATTATTTTAGATTGAAAACATGGTACGTTTTTGGATCAAATGGAGTTCTTATAGCTGAAAACGATCGGTTTGGGGATTGGGCTCATGAAACAGGACATGCATTAGGTTATTTAATAACTGGAGAACCTCTGCCTGATTTGTATCCCACACCTATAGATGTATTGAAGTCCCTTATATGGGATGCTGGGGATGTGGAACAATTTGGATTGATGGGAGGAGGTAATGATAATAATGGCGGTTTATATCCTTCTCACATGTGCTCGTTCTCGAAGGTGAAGATTGATTGGCTTGGATGGGATGAGCATGAGTACCCAGAAATTCTCACCTCATATCCGATAAAATCGCTAGAAAACATGAAACCCGGTGACAAAGCACTGAGGTATGATATCTCAGACAGATTTTATTATATTGTTGAGCTGAGAACAAATGACCCAAAGTACACAGATTTTGATGTTGGACTCGATTTTGAAAAATATGGACTCAGAGAGATAGATGATAAGAAAGTAGGCGTAGTACTATATGCGGTCAATAAAAACTGGCTTGGGCATTCGATAGTAAATGGTCCTAACGACAAAGAACGGGCTAATATGTTCCTTTCTGTTCCGGAAGACCAGATAGATCCCGCAGAAGCAGATGTTGTTGTTGATGCATCTACAGAAACAGCGTTTAGCGTGCTCCAGCCAGCAACATATTATACGCCAGAAGAATACGGGGATAATAAAAAGATAGAAGCATATGTTATGATTGCACCGCACTCGGTGATACACGCAATGACAGGAGTTTATGAGCCTGATGGAAAAGCAATGGCAGGCACCGGAAAAGCTTTTGGAATGGCAGACCCCACAGAAACATTAAGTCCTGATACTGATCTGCATGCGTACACGGATGATGGCAAGCATATTGGAATGAACTATGATACGGGTGAATACGAAAATCAAATTCCAGGAGCGATTGCATCGGGTGACTTATATAACAGCCGAGAATGGATATCCGTCCCGGATGATGTGAAAGTTCACTTCGTAGTGGAAAACCATGATACTAAAGAGTTTTTAGATGCCTATCCAGAAATGTTAGATTACATCATTGGAACTGAAACGTACAGTCTTACCATACACTATGATGACGCTCAGAGTAATAGGTACACTAAGAAGCTTACAAATCAGATCATTGAGCCGGGTAGCACAACTGAATATAAACCTCAAATCACTTACGATCCAGAAACAGGCGAATACACCATTGATGTGCAAGAAGTTCCAAAACTAGAGATAAACAAGACTCTCTCCACAAACACAGCTCACCCCAATGAACCCGTAACCGTCACCATTAACGTAACAAATACAGGTAATAAGCTCGCTGAAGATGTTACATTATCTGAACTCTTTGTTTATCCTGATGTGATGGGGTGGTGGTCGTTTGATGAAATAGATAACAATGTTGCAAAGGATGATTCGGGACATGATAATGATGGCACTGTGTTTGGTGCCACACCCATGGGCGGTGCACTATCATTTGACGGAATTGATGATTATGTTGAAATTGGGCCATCAGATTCCCTTGATCTCGATAACAAAGATTTTACCTTTGAGGGGTGGTTTTATGCCCCTACAGGTGCTGACATAGGCTGGCCTGGAATCATTCTAGGGAATC
>JAUWIL010000070.1 GCA_030605385.1 Methanobacteriota archaeon | reverse complement strand
GATAGTGCAATAGAGCAACGGCTCTATCAGCTCAAGCTTTCGGATAGTGCCATGAAAAAGTCAACCATTATCGTACTGCCAACCGGATTGGGAAAGACCATGATAGCCACCATGGTGATTGCAGCACGCCTCAAAAAATTTGGGGGGAAGGCTCTATTCCTTGCTCCAACCAAACCACTGGTGGAGCAGCACGCGTCCTACCTGCGGAGAACGATGACCCTGCCGGAGGAGACTATAGCCGCATTCACTGGAGAGGTTAGGCCTGCTGTTAGAGCCGAGATGTGGGAGAGAGCGCACATCATAGTATCAACGCCGCAGGTTATAGAGAATGATCTGATGTCAAAACGCATCACGCTTGCCGATGTAAGCCATATCACCTTCGATGAAGCGCACCGGGCGATCGGAGACTATGCCTATGTGTACATCGCGGACAAGTACAGACAGCAAAATCCCAAGGGGCTCGCACTTGGTATAACCGCATCTCCGGGGAGTGAGGATGCGAAGATATCTGAGGTCTGCACCAACCTTGGCATAAAGAGTGTCGAGATGCGTACAGAGTCTGATGTTGATGTGGCGCCATACGTCAAGAAAAAGTACATCACCTGGCGCACTGTTGAGGTGCCGCGCGAGATGCGCGAGATACGGGAGCCACTGGCACAGATACTCGACTCACGGTTAAAAGAGCTGTATAAGCTCGGGTACCTCCCACAGCTAGCCACCAAGAAGGGTAAATACAAGAATGTGAGTAAGAGAGAGCTGCTTGCACTTCAGAAAAACGTACAGGGGCTGCTTGCAAAAAGCCCGCACCCAAACCTCTACAAGGCCGCATCCCTTCAAGCTGAAGTAATGAAAATAAAACACGGTATAGACCTCATTGAAATGCAGGGTGTTAGCGCACTGCAGAAATACCTCGACAGGCTGCAGAACGAGAGCCGCTCAAAGGGCGGCAGCAAGGCATCAAAGCGCCTGATGTCTGATATAAAGATGCGGCGGGCAATCATGGCTGCCAGAGATTGTGAAGTCGAACATCCCAAGCTCAAGGTGGTCCATGAGGTGCTTAAAGATGAGATTCGGCGCAACCCCGACTCGAGGATTATCGTGTTCACCAACTTCCGCGATACTGCGAGCATGGTCACAGAGTCACTTGAGGATGTGGAGAATATTAAAGCCGCACGGTTTGTTGGGCAGGCAAGCAAATACAAGGATAGGGGGCTCACACAGAAACGGCAGGGTGAAATAATAGACAGATTCAAGAGTGGTGTTTATAACGTACTTGTATCGACGTCCGTTGCAGAGGAGGGTCTGGACATTCCCGCGACGGATCTGGTCCTGTTCTACGAGCCTGTCCCATCCGAGATTAGAAGCATACAGCGCCGCGGTCGCACCGGACGGCAGCGGACAGGGCGGGTCGTGGTGCTGATGACCAAGGACAGTTATGACACTGCGTACTACTGGATCAGTCAGAGGAAAGAGAAAAAGATGTACCAGACGATGCGTGAACTCAGGGACCGCGATGCGCAGGAGATGACAGAAGATCTACAGGAAGTGGAGTATATGCCTGCGTCGGGCGATGAAGTGGGTGGGATTGACGATATTGACTATGAACTTGCATACGAAGATGTGGAGCTACTGGAGAGTCCGGGTGGCGAGGCGGCAATCCCAATAACAGGTGGAAGTGGTGGAGTTACTGGAAGCTCCAATGACTTGGATGCAGGTATCGGGTCCGCAGCCCCTGTGTATAGGATGTCCGATCCGGTGCATGATGTTTCTATTTCTTCTGGAGCGCCGCAATCTGATGTGCAAACTGGGGGTGTACCTCTCCAGCAGCTAGGTGAGGACTTAGATGATGGCACGATCAAGCAGAGAACGCTTCTGGAGTTTGATGCAGTTGGTACAGGTAAATTTGATGGTTTGAATGATGGTGTTGATGTAGGTGGTGCGGATTGGGTTAAAAGTGGAGTTGAGGGTGGGGTTAAAAGCACTGAATTGGGGTCAGTAGGATTGGAGTTGGTAGAAGATTCAGTAGATGTTGCAGAAGGTGTTGCGAAACGTGGGGGGGGTGCAGAAGGTGTGAAGGATAGTGAGAATGAGGAGGGTATAGTGAAGGTAATCGTAGATAATCAAGAGATGCGCTCAGTGGTAGTGAAATCTCTGGATAAACTTGGAGCGGACATAAGAATACAGCGCCTTGAAGTTGGTGATTATGTGGTAAGCGGCGAGGTGTGCATAGAGCGTAAGACTGCCGAGGACTTTTTGAGGTCCGTGATTGATGATAAAGGCGGACGCGGACTGTTCAGCCAGATGTCAGAGTTAAAGAGGGCGTACAAAAGACCTCTGCTGATCATAGAGGGGGAGGGGTTGTACTCACTGCGCCGGGTTCATCCAAATGCCATAAGAGGTGTACTTAGCTCTATAGCAGTAGATTTTGGCATACCCATACTGTGGACCGCTGACGGTGCCGATACTGCTGCCATGATATATATTATAGCGCGCAGAGAGCAGGTGCGCCACGGCCGCGAGATCTATCTACACGGCGGCAAGACCGCCCTTACGCTAAAAGAGAGGCAGGAGTATGTAATATCCGCCATATCCAATATAGGCCCGGTGATGGCCCAGAGTTTGCTCGCACATTTCGGGTCTGTTGAGGGTGTGATATGTGCATCAAAGGAGGAGCTTATGGAAGTTAAGGGTGTTGGGCCGGTTACCGCAGACAAGATTCTGGAGGTTGTGAAGTCATCTTATGAGTGTTGATTCTGTGCGTTCTGTGTGGTTGACTGTGTGCATCTTATAAGTGTTGATTCTGTGCGTGTTGGCTCGTTGTGGGTGGTGGTTTGACTGATGGTGTGGGTGATGCTGTGACCTGCTGCTGATGTGGTGGTGATGCTGACCGTAGTACCCTATGGCATTATGCTATACTCTACTGTGCTCTCTGCTTGCTGTGCTCTCTGCTGTGCTGGAGAAAACCAAAAGAGATACCGAAAGCCTTTTGTCTAAAATCCGTCAGTATGTTGTCTATATAAAGAGGCTATAGAGGTACTTGGAGATTTGTGTTAGAAGATCGTAGGGTTTGTAGGGTTGATTGGAGTTCGTATGATTGATTGGGAGTTTGTAGGACCGGTTCTGGTGAAGTGCTAAGTGCTAATAGTGTCTCAGTGTGTTAGGGTAGTGTGTCGGTGAATTGAAGTGGTGGGTGTGGTACCATGGCAAATAATGTAGATAAAGTGACTGCGGAATGTGTCGCAATGTTTGATCGAATAATTAATGATGACTCCGTGCCAAGGAATATACGTAGGTCTATCGGTGATGCCAAAACCATTCTGCTGGGTGGTGATGTGTCTCCGGCTGTTAAAGCTACCTCAGCCATACGCCTGCTTGATGAGATTAGTAACGATCCGAACATTCCTCTACACATAAGGACACTTGTTTGGGGCATAGCAAGCCAGCTGGAGACCATATCTGTAGATAAATAAGTGGTATGGGTATGGGGTATAGTTAAACACGTGGTACAATGTGTGTGGTGCTGTAGTGGTGGTGTGCTGTTTCTGACTGTTCTGGTTCCAGACTGTTTTTTCTTGCTTCGTTCTTATGGGGTTGCACTCCGTTCTTTTTGCACTCCGTTCTTACAGGGCGCCCTCTTATTTCCTCTGGATATTCTTGAGTTTTACTTCACCTGCTTTGTTTTATATAGAAACGCTTATAACTCATTGGAGATATAATAATACAACATACTATTTTCAAGTTGACAATCATCTACAATACTATCATATTATTTTCCAAATTCCATTAGAAATTAAAGGGTGCGCCAATAGAGCTATGTGCAATAAGTAAGGTTGCCAATACCATACCAACCATGCTAACGAAATCAATGTGCATCTAGTGGTTATAGAATGAGTTTGAGAATAGAGCAGTAACTTCATGCTAGGGCTGGCACCGCCTGCATGGACCGCTACCAAATTCTCCACTGGAAATTAAGGGCTTAGGATATAACACCCATAAGAAAGAAAGGTCAAAATACGTTTAAAATCAATTTAAAGCGCTTAAAATCCCCACTCCACTCGAAGTATAGGGCGCTTGACCATAATGGTTATTAACATCTACTTCTAATGCAGACTTGAGTAACATGAAGGGAGTATTCGAGGAACTTCTCAAAAGCGAGCAGATATTCAAGAACAGGGACGTGTTGCGCCCCGCATATACACCAGAGGACCTGCCGCACAGAAAGGAACAGATTGAAAATATAGCCACAATCCTTGTGGCAGCACTTCGTGGAGAGACGCCATCAAACCTTCTTATATACGGTAAGACGGGGACCGGCAAAACGGCAGTTGTAAAGTATGTTGGGAAGGAACTTGAAGAGGCTGCTGAGCGCCAGGGTACTGCGTGCGCTGTGCTGTACCTGAACTGCGAAGTCATAGACACTCAGTACCGCGTTCTTGCGCACCTGGCAAGACCATTCAATAGGGAGATACCCATGACCGGGTGGCCCACAGATCAGGTGTACACCGAATTCAAAGAAGCCATAGACGACAGAGAGCGAGCGGTCATAATAATACTGGACGAGGTAGACAAACTCATTAAGAAGGGGGATGAGGTGCTGTACTCACTGTCAAGAATAAACTCGGAACTCAATAACGCCAAAGTCAGCATAATCGGCATATCAAATGATCTGAAATTCATAGAATTCTTGGACCCAAGGGTCCGCTCATCGCTCGGAGAGGAAGAGAACGTATTCCCGCCATATAATGCCGACCAGCTGAAGGATATACTTGAGCAGAGGGCAGCTATGGGCTTCAAAGAGGGAACACTTGGTGAGGGAGTGATACCACTATGTGCGGCATTCGCGGCACAGGAACATGGGGATGCAAGGCGCGCACTCGATCTTATGCGGGTTTCAGGTGAGATTGCTGAGAGACACAGGGAATCAAGAGTTACCGAGACGCACGTTAGGGAGGCACAGGACAGGATAGAGATGGACCGCATAGCTGAAGTTGTGAGAACGCTGCCAACCCAATCAAAGCTCATATTATACAGCACCATCCTACTTGACGGAACAGTTGGAGGAAACGATCTTACCACCGGGGAGGTCTACAATATGTACAGGCGTCTCTGCAGGAGCATAGACATGACGCCACTGACCCAGAGGAGGGTTACCGATCTGCTCTCAGAACTCGACATGCTGGGAATCATAAACGCTAAAGTTGTTAGCAGAGGGAGATTCGGGAGGACTAGGGAAATTTCATTAAGCGTTCCGGTGGAGAGTACGACTTCTGTGCTGATGGAGGATTATCGTCTAAACACCCTAACGGCGCACCAAGCATACCAGGCATACCCGAAAGTGGGAACCGAGCATTATAAGCCAATTCCCCCTCAATCAAGACTCCCCACAGGCGCTAATGCAATCCTCAACCAATTTGGAAAGAATTAGCATCACAGCCCCCCCTTTGGTTGGCGCACTTTCCCCCTTCTTGCGAAAGCAAATCTTTCGCGAGATATTTCTGGAAGCGAAGCTTCCAGACGGTTGAAAAACAATGTTTTTCAAACATGTATAAAACGCTACGCGTTTTATACGGTTGCGGAAACAAAGATTCCGCAAACATGTCTGAAAGCCTTGGGCCTTCAGACTGTTGTAGAATCTTCGATTCTACAAACATCTGAAGCGCTTTGCGTTTCAGAGATATATGAATGCAAAGCATTCAGAGATACTTCCAGATATCTCGCAGAATCGGAGATTCTGCCAAGACATGTATGAAAAAGCAACGCTTTTTCATACGGTTGCAAAATCTTTGATTTTGCAAACAACCGAATACGAAGCATTCGTCAAGTGATCAGCACACGACAACAAACCATTCAAACCCCCACCTTATTGATGACTCTCCCCAACATATCATCAAATACCCTGACCAAATATTCTGATTTGCCGCGGCACACCACCTATAGAAACCCACATAGCCCACATAAGACTCTAAAATGAGAACAGCAGCCGTACATGTCCGGCATAGGGTATGCGGAATCTTGAGATACCAATCACCCACTCGGGCTTTACTGGTTTAACACCGGAAATCTGATCATAGTCGGGGTTATTATCGCCCCTTGTGATATACCCACCATAATCCGCAATCTCACCGTTGGGCAGTGCATCACCGTTATTTACGAAATACATGGCGCGGTGTATAATTGGCGTATAATCGAAATGACCGTTTGGTGCGTATACGATAACATCTCCATAGTTACCGAAAGACCTGTAACCAGAATCTTCACCTAAAGTGTATGTTATGACATCTGACCGTGAAGTGCCCTGCAGGAATACCAAATCACCGCGGTACATATTTGGCTCCATGCTGCCGGACTCGACGGCAACCATCACGGGCCACGTGCCGACAATAAGGTATGCAGATACAGCGATGACAGCTACTATGAGGGCGGCGAAACCGATATCCCGGAGCAGCCCCAACATGAATACCCACTTACCGCCCCCACCAGCCAGGTCTGGTTCGACACCAGACGGCGCACCAGACAAATCAGCACCCATAGCGCAGATTTTATACCCACGTAGGTATATATACCTATGTTTATTTCTATTCCAATTCCTTAAGTGTTGGTTGCCATGGACAACATCATAATCCGCAGATTCGTTGAGGAAGGTTACAACATAAGCCCCGAGGCAGTCAAAGCAATAAAGGAATCTGAGGGTGGAGTTGAGGACACCATAAAAAAAACACTTGATGCGCTGGACGAAACAACATTTGTTATCGGGAGAGAACATATTGTAATCAGCGCATGTGGTAAGGGCGGCAAGGACAAAATCACAGATATGGAGAGTAGAGAAGTAGGTTTGAAGGAGTTCGGATTGACCGCACAAACAAGACAGGTACCTGAACCCACACCACCAATACCCCCTTCAATACGGGAAGTTGAGGAACCACCACTGAAGTTAAAAAAGGCAGAAACCCCTCCACCAGCCACAGAGAAAATCCAACCACCCCAGGTTCTAGAGGCCGTCAGCAAGACCTGTCAAACTTCCAATTCGACTGTCCCGCAAAACTTTCAATTTTGCAAGACCCCAGAAGCTGCACCTACATCAAACCCCCCATCAAACCCCCCATCAGATATAAAGGTGCTTAAGGACATTACAAGCATATCGACGTGCACGGGGGAGTACGATGAATTTGTGGACCATTTCCGCCACAGGTATGATAAGCTAAGCGCCATCATAAGGAGAAAGATTAATGCCAGCAATATAAGCCTGAGAAGCATATCCAGTATAAACAACGGCGGTCAACCCCCGGCAGGTCCGGAAAATCAAGGCATTTCCAGACGGTTGCGGAATTCCGTTCCGCAAACATATCCGAAAACCTTTGGTTTTCGTACTGTTGCAAAATCTTTGATTTTGCAAACATATCCGAAACGCTCTGCGCTTCGTACGGTTGCGGAATCTCAGATTCCGCAAACACAGAACATTGCCGCAATCGGAATTGTCTCCAACGCAAGGGAGACTGCAAAAGGTAACAAACTCATAACAATTGAGGATATGAGCGGGGAACTGCTGGCGCTTGTGTCGAGAAGCAACCAAACCGCCTTCAAGGCGAGCGAAAGCATCATGCTGGATGAGATAGTTGGGATTACCGGCACGATGGGAAACACTAGAGGAAACACCAGAAATGACAGCAGACTATTCTTTGTGAATAACATAATATTGCCCGACATCCCAGCCTCGCATAGGCCTGGGAGGTCAAATAAACCAGTGAACCTACTCGTCATATCCGACACACACGTTGGCAGCGATACATTCATGGAAGATGCATGGGAGCGTTTGACGAGGTGGCTGAATCAGGATCTGGGTGATGAGGCGGCAAGGGGGCTGGCAGCCGGTGTTGGCTATGTGATCGTCGCCGGTGATATAGTGGACGGGATAGGTGTGTACCCCAACCAGGAAAGAGAACTCAGCATAAAGGACATATACGAACAATACTCACGCGCTGCGGAACTATTCTCACAGATACCGCGCGGAATAAAGATAATAATCTCACCCGGCAACCACGATGCAGTTAGGCAGGCTGAACCCCAACCGGCACTGCCAGAGGAAATACGATCATTATTCAAGAACTGCAATACACTTTTTGTGGGCAACCCCGCTCTAATTGAAATCAGTGGGGTGAAGACCCTTGTATATCACGGCAGATCAATGGAGGACTTCGTGGCCCTACCGCATGTCACGTATGACGAACCGACTACTTTTATGACTGAAATACTGAAATGCAGGCACATATCCCCAACGTATGGCGGCCGCGTATCGATCGCTCCCGAGAGCAGCGACCATTTGATAATAGACGAATCTGAGATACCCGACATATTCATCACCGGGCACGGGCACATAGTGGGGCTATCCGATTACAGGGGCATAACCCTGATCAATCCAGGTGCATGGCAGGGCCAGACAGAGTTTCAGAGGCAGAGAAACATAACCCCCACACCAGGGCGCGCGGTTCTGGTGAATCTGCATACGATGGAGAAACCCACAGTACTGGAATTCATGAGCAGCTAATGAAATATTGGCGCATTCAGCTATATATTGTCCTGAAAGTAGTCAACAAACCATAAACAAGCCATTGCAAACTTAAAACAACTAGATTTCATTCATCCAGCTAAACGTTCTCTTATTTTGTCTAAAGATTCTTCTACCAAACTAATGCCCATAGTAGGGGTATCCTCGGGCTCTTTCGACATTCTTTCCTCAAAAGATCTCGGTAAAAATTCCCTCTCAACTTCTATAATTGAGTGGAACACCCTCTCTCGTTTTTCACCCTTCTTCATGTTTAACATCCCCATAGTAGTTACTAAAAAATTGCGGATTCAACTCTGGCTTGAAGTAATGTTTCCTCTTAATCCATATAAAACCATCACCTTTAGAGATTACAGCGACATCAATTGGCCCTCTTACTGTTTCACTCTCCATCGTAACCTTTCTTTTGAAAGAAGTCAGGTTTACAAGTGTCTCTGCCATTACTGCAAGTTCATCTTTTGGAAGGATAGTAACAACTCTTGCGACACGATTTACATAATTACCCCTTCTATAAGTCCGCACATATTCTTGATAATCTTTGAATATTTTATTACTAACTTCTTTTAGTTTCTTCTTAAGTAGCCGCTTTTCGTTACCATCAAATTTTTCTATATTCTCAACAATAATTTCTGGATACTTATCAAATATTCTAGATAGGTAACCCTCCATATGATCCTGAAGATAGGGGTCAATGCCCTCCATAAATGCATATACCATCTCCTTTTGAGCAAAGGAAGTAATTGAAGCACCCGTTTCAAAGTCGATTTTCGCAGAGGTATACTCTTTGTATTTCAATCTATTATTAGCTATTCCTTCAATATCAAATGACTTAAGTGAAGGAAAGACATCCTTCTCTCCAAACCCAGCAATTACAATTCCGGAAATACTTTCTATTTCAATACCTTCTGGAAATTTTGAAAATAAACTTGCCGCAATTTTCCTTAATTGATTTAAATGACTTTTAGATATGGGCAACTCTTCGAAAACGTCTTCTATTGTTTTATCGATGATTTCTCCATATTTATCAGTTATATCCTTATTGTAACTTCCCGGAATTGACGGAACGTTATCAGTTTTTTCCCACCCTTTATAGTGCTCTTTTATTACGCCCGATACTATCTGCTTTATTTCTTTATCGGTAATTTTACCCTTTTTCTCAATCTTTGAATGTATTTGGTCTGTGATTACGTTTTTAACAAAACTAAAATAAGCGTGGATAAGGTTGCGCACATAGTCCTCCTGTACAGAAGCAGGAAATAATGGATTGCCACCACCCAAAAAAGAAATAAAATCATTGGCATATTCTTCTAGTGTGTTAAATTCCCTTTTACCTAATTTACTTCTATAAATCTTGATTATCGTCTCCCAAGGCACCCCCATAAAAGCAGCATTTCCGTAAATCATTATTCCAACAGGGCGATATTTGGAGAGGGCAAAAAGCTTATTTGCAGAGGAGAAAATTTTTTGATTTGGTGTACCGCCCATAGTGACCGCACTGTCAGACGCTAGGGCCACTGCCTCGTTGTTCATTATTACTATTTCTGCCGTCATCATATCCACAACCACATAGTCACCATTAAGTGACTTTTACTTGGCTGAACCATGTCAAATCAACATCGAATACATAATATTGTACGGTTTTTGCTTATAAACACATCTCTGAGGCTAATAATGCGCCGTTGGTTTAGGATAATGTGCTTGAGAATATGTAAATACGTAATTGTGCACATATCCTCATTGATGTGGAATTACAAGTTAACATAGCAGTTCCCAAGGCTCCGTAGAAATCCTCCCAGAATAAATTGAATATTTTGTTTTATATATCTGTCTATGTTGTGGATGATGAATTTTATCTTGATTTCTTTGACCTGATTTCGGTATCCTCTGGATCTAGTCTCTT
>JAUWIL010000009.1 GCA_030605385.1 Methanobacteriota archaeon | reverse complement strand
ATATCAAGGATGGACGATGATAGTGCGATAAATAGGTTGATGAATATAAAAGGTGTTGGTGTGAAAAAGGCGCGGAAGATATATGAATTATCCCATGATACATCTTTTATGGAAACGATTCGCAGTGGTAGGGTTCAGCCACGTTATGGCATCATAAATCAGCATTCTGGCAATGCTCAACCAACGGATAAGGTACAACCATTGATAAATGAGGCATTTTGGCGATCACTTGTTGATGCTATTAGCATACCCCTAAAAGGCGAAACTGACGAGCCTGTCACCTCTGACGTACACCGCCTGATACGATACCCGGGCTCACTGCACGGTGGCAGTGGGATGCTGGTGGCGCACATATCTGATATTGACGCACTCAAAAAGTTCGAACCCCTCAGGGATGCAGTCATATTCAATGACGAGCCAACACAGGTCATAGTCACGCGCCCGATGGAAGTGAATATGCGAGAAGAGACATTCAAACTCAAAGAAGGTGCTACCGAACTGCCCTTATATGCAGCTATATTCTTACTGTGCAGGGGATCAGGAGAGATTGGCGGCACAGCAGTTTGAAGTGACCAAATTCTGGGAGTTGCAGGCTCAGGTCATGCTGAAGATTCTCCTGCTTATAGAATATTTGCTATCCAGATGCAGTATGTCCGAGGGGATATTCCATTTTAGTTTATCCACCAGTAGATCCAGCACGGTGTTCATGATCACATAGGAAGCTGCAATTCCGGCTGCGAACAGCAGTCGCTCATAGGCTACGACTGGTATGAGTACAATCCACTGCTCAGCAGTCATGGGTACAGTCCATATCCATGCGGCAGTTCCTACTGCATGCGCGGTGAAGGTTGCTCCAAGGCTCCGCGGTATTATTCCATGCGTGTATTTTTTGGGTGCCACCTTGCCTATAATCGGTATGGTCCAGTACAGTGAGAAGTACCATACCTCTCTTCCAACCGGATGCAGTATAAATAATGCCATTGCCGCTATGGGTGCGGCGATACTGAGGTTCGCTCTGTTTTTCGCTCCGAAATAGTAGGCTGCAAACAGCATTGGAGTAAGTCTTATGAGGTTTACAGGGTCAAACCCCTTTCCCACCAGGATGTAATCTGCAGTCTCTGCTATGAGAACGGAAAACGCTCCAAAAACAGGGCCAAGGAAGGAACCTGCAATCGGGGCGAAGAACTGGAAAAGGGTAAAGAACTGATTGTCTACCCCTATTACTGGTGAGAAGTTTATTCGTCTGCATACAAGAACAATTACGCTGAACAGGAGTATGAAGATCACTCGCTTTTTGGAGAACATTTCAGTCAGTTTACTGGTTGCATTAGATTGCATGGATTAGCACCAGTATAGATTTGATAATGCATATCGGTATATATACCTATTGCATTGATGCAGTCTTAACCCATCTTCAATAGTATTTAAAGGGGGACTTGTATGCTCTGTTGACTTGTGTACTCTGCTGCCTAAGCTTGGGCAGTAGTTGCGCAGCCGATGTTTGCGGAACGCAGTTCCGCAACAGTATGGAAGCTCCGCTTCCAGACATGTTTGCAAAACGTAGTTTTGCAACCGTATGAAAAACCGTAGGTTTTTCATACATGTTGGTTGGGGCATATGGTATTAGATGGGTTCCATTTTCTTATGATATTTTTGGTGAATGCTAAACTTTATTTATTGTAGATTGCATATCGAGATTGATTAAGCATTGATGTGTGACACACCCCCAAGTATGGGGGGATTTGAGCACATTGGGGCGGTCTTCAAAAATGTTCTGGAGTAAATGGAAACACATAACCAAGCTGGATCCCGACCGGCCGAATGACAGGAACCTGATAGCCAAGGTAGTGGGTAGCGGGACCGACGCTGTGATGATATCGGGAACGCAGCGCATTACTGACAAGAACATAAAATCGCTTGTAGGAATGCTGGCTGACTATGATTTGCCCCGCATCCTGGAGCCTGCCACTCCTGACTGCATCAGCTACGATGGTGTTGACCATGTTTTCGTGCCGTCTGTTATGAATGCATCAGACCCTGCATTTGTAGTGGGCAAGCACAAGGAGTGGGTTCAGCACTATGATATCAGGTGGGATATGGTCGTGCCCGAGGCGTACATCGTTTTAAATCCCGATTCTGCCGTTGGACGGTTGACGCGGGCAAATACAGAACTCAGCGCGGATGAAGTAGCATCATATGCCCTGTGTTCTGAGAAGTATTTCAAATTCCCGATAATTTACGTTGAGTATAGCGGCACATATGGCGACCCGAAAATCGTTTCTGCCGCTCACGATAGACTTGATGAAGCCGTACTCTTCTACGGCGGAGGCATTACGGACAGAGAGGGAGCACTCGAGATGCTTGGGTGCGCAGACACGATCGTAGTCGGTAAT
The DNA here is from genome assembly GCA_030605385.1 of Methanobacteriota archaeon. GTDB lineage: Archaea > Halobacteriota > Syntropharchaeia > JAUWIL01 > JAUWIL01 > JAUWIL01. The sequence continues at coordinate 25,256 of JAUWIL010000009.1, read as the reverse complement.
GTGCTTTATGATAAGGGTTTTGACAGTTTCCTTGAGACTGTACCATAAGATGTGTCATTATTTTACTGTTATCGTTTTAGAGTGGTCACCAAGTCATAAGTTGGCGATTCATCAATCATGGAGTTCTATTATTATAAAAAAATTATAAAAACACCATCTCATATATGTTAAAACGAGTCATGGTTCAAAGGAATGGAGCAAGTTTAAACCTCAATCCCTTGGCAGTACCATTGAGGTGGTGCATTGAGGTGGTGCTTGGGATTTGAGGGGGTAGTGAACCACGGCAACATATCCCCTCAATTCCCCGGTTAGACTCGGGTTATATTCCACCATGAATCTATGTTTTAGCATTGTAAACGTCTACTCTAGCCGAACAGTGCACCAAGCCCTTCAATCCCTTCTTCCTCGGCTTTCTCCTTTTCCTTTTCATCATCTACAGCTTCTTCTTCATTCTCGGCTGCATCCTCGGGTGCAGCTGTCGGGGCCGCCGCTACTTGTGCTGCCGGCACCGCTGCTGATGCGAATGCCGTTTTTGATAGCGCATCATCGATATCAACACCCTCCACTGCGGATACAAGCGCTTTAACCTTTACCTCATCCACATCTATACCTGCAGCCTTTATTATAGCTGATACATTCTCTTCTGTCACGTCCTTACCGGCATTGTGCGCAAGAAGTGCAGCATATATATATTCCATTTCCATATCCTCCATTTCTTTAAGTGTGTTTGATAATGCAATAGATTCCATGCGCGCCTTGGCGAGTATGATATCAATAGCGTCTTTCTCGAATACTACTGCGTTTACTGCAAGATTCCGTGAATCCGAAAGCGCCTTCTGCAGTAACGTTTCTATGGTAGCACTGCATGGGTATACTATATTGATAGCGAGGTTAAACGCCATTTGAGTAGCGGTTGCGATGTCGGATGCATACTGCTCCTCGTCAATAGCGAGCACGTCCCCCTGGTAAATCAATCCATCTTCACATACTGCCCTCAGGTCAAGTCCTACTTCAAGAGGGTATATTTCGAGTCTTGCAAGCATCTCTGCGAGCTTACCTGACACAACCTCGCCCGTATGAACAGCGGTAACTGTTTTTTTTATAACCACCTTGCCTCCCGCTATACCTGCTGGTATGCCTGCCTGCTGAAGTTCGCCTGCAATTGGACCTGGGTTAAATGATGTGGGACCCTTATGGACCACGATATCCCTTGGGGAAATTGCCCCACCCTTTATGGGTGCATGCGTCTTGCTCTTCTCGAGAGTCTTGCGTAATTTGAATGGATCGAGATTTGTGAATATAAATGCCGTCTGATCTTCAATATAATTTAACAGCGGCGCTAACTCCTTATTATCCCTTATCGCTAGTTCTATGAGATTGTTACGGTACATCCTTAATGCTGCAGTTCCGCGAAGTTCAGCTCTCATGTTCTGCAACTGCTTTGCAGGTATGCCTCTCATGGCAACTATTCCAACCACTGGATACTCGTTAGAAAGATTCCGTATCTCCTCCACATCTTCTTTTTTCCAGCTTGGAATATGAACGGAATGATGTACTTCGGTCGCCATTATCTATATCACTCTCACTGCAGGACCCATTGTTGTCTTAACGTATATGGAATCAATATTCTGGATGCCGCGCTCGAGTTTATCTTCAATCCTATCTATAATGGCTCTGATATTTTCACCTATCTTTTCAGCATCCATCTCTATATTGGCTACCTGAGTGCTGAAAGTAGTCTTATCCTTTGATCGTATGCGAACTGTGCGCCTCACCTGTTCAATAACTTGCGATATGTCGGCAGTTGGGGGTAGTGGGGTCGGCATCTTGTCCCTCGGAGCCAGCACCCGCCCAAGGCTCTTACCAATCAACGGCATGTACTGCACCTCTGCAATGAACGCATCATAATTAGATGCAATATCCTTGGCGGCTTTTTTATCCTTTCCCAATTTTTCTATTTCGTCAGGATCCATCACTTTGTTTGCCCCCAACTTCCCGGCCTTCATGGCTACCTCGCCCTTGGCAAACACAGCGATCTTGATGTCCCGTCCACGGCCGTTGGGCAACACAATGTCTTCGCTGATGCGGTTGTGCGCCTTGGATGTATCCACATTCCTCAAGTTAATTGTGATGTCGACACTCCCTTTGAAGTTGCGTTTTGGCGTTCTCTCTACAGCCTCTTTTACAGCTTCGATGATTTTATTACGCATTTCCTGCATTACCCCAGCAACTTTAATTACGCTTATTTCCACTACTGTTCTGTAAGAACTTCATCATAAGTGCCATCATCGATCATTCGCTGTACCTCACGGGCAGGTTTACCATCCACTGTAGCACCTATTGAAAGACACGTTCCCAGTATCTCTTTCACAGCATTCTTTACATTATATGATAACAATGAATCCTTTTTCATGCGCCCTATTTTTACCACTTGCTCCATGGTTAGATCGCCCAGTACTTCCGAGCGATTGTCGCCCACCCCTTTCTCAACTCCGAGCTCCTGCTTTATAATCGCTGATGTAGGGGGTGTTCCAACCTCAACCGCTATACTCTTATCACTCTCTATGATGATTTTAACCGGCACCTGCATTCCATTGAATTCCTTTGTCTTCTCATTTACCATGTCAACTACTTCTTTGACGTTGACTCCCAGCGGTCCCATTGCAGGGCCAAGCGGCGGTCCTGGATCTGCTTGCCCGCCAGGGATGAGCACCTCAACTACCTCGGTCATGATTATCACCAATAGCATAGTTTTGATATATAAAGCCTTTGATAAATGAGTAGTAGGAGGCATTATTACGTGGTGTTGAAAGTGTAATTTGTGCCCCAATAGTATTGTTATGTTTTACACCTTGTTGGGCGGCACAAGTATCTGCAAAGGCGGTAGGAATCAGCAATACTGGATAGTGATGGTAATACTGGATAGTGATGGTAATACTGGATTACAGATTACAGTAAATTGCTGACTAAGACTAAAAATCGGTGTAATGAATGGGGGTGGGGCAGTACAATTTACTGTGGCACCGGTTTATCGGATGATAACCCTATGTCCGATAGCCGGATATCAGCTAGTTTCTTTATCTTATCCAATAGACCTTTCTTACGCACACCAATGAGGCTGTTATCCAGGACTTCTCTGATATTGTTAACTGGTATGATCTCAATTCTGTTCTGGTACATCTCCTCGATCAGAACATCACCAAGGTTGGATTTAGGTATGATAACCTTCTTTATGCCTGCCTTTACTGCAGCCTCAATCTTGTATGTCACGCCGCCAACTGGCAGAACGTCGCCGCGCACCGAAAGCGATCCAGTCATGGCCACGCTTTGATCGACCGGGACATCTTCCAATGCCGATATGACTGCAGTGGCAATGCTGATGGATGCAGAATCGCCCTCCACACCCTCATAAGAGCCCACGAATTGAATGTGCACATCCTTTGAGCTCATATCCTGACCTGTGAGCTTTTTGAAGACTGCCGAGACGTTTTGCACAGCCTCCTGTGCGATCTCCTGCAACCTACCGGTGGCAATTACGCGCCCCTCCTCTTTGGATTGTGAAGGTGTAACTTCAGCCATGATTGGTAGGATGATCCCAGAGTCACCGCCAACAACCGCGAGGCCGTTAACACATCCGACCATTGCGCCCGTACTGTGATACATCTTGTAATCCTTGCGGCGCTCCAGGTAGTGATCTGCTGCCTGCTGCTCCACCGACCTGGCCATATTTTTACCATCCACTACATGACGTGCAGTTGTAAACTCTGCACCATCGGCGCGAGCTATATCTCCTGCCACGCGCACAAGGCCGCCGAGATCACGGAGCACCAGCGTTAGCTGACCTTTACGTCCCGAACGGCGCTTTGCCTCACGTATGATTTCACGCACGGCGCTCATATCAAAATGCGGTATTTTTCCATCCTTGACAACTTCCTGAGCAACGAAACGCACCAGCTTTCTACGGTTCTCAGGCGTATCATCCATGGTATCTCTCATGTATACCTCATAGCCATAGCCCTTGATTCTGCTCCGCAGAGCCGGGTGCATACCCGCAATCGCATCAAGGTTGCCTGCGGCAACCATTATGAAATCGCAAGGTACTGGCTCGGTTTTAACCATCGCGCCGGAACTTCGCTCGGACTGCCCTGTTATCGAGAATTCCTTCTCCTGCAGCGCTGTTAACAGGTTCTGTTGGGATTCTATGCCCAGGATGTTAATCTCGTCTATAAATAGAACTCCTTTGTGTGCTTTCTGGATGGCTCCCGCCTCCACCCTGTCATGTGAAGGAGTCTCAAGTCCACCGCTCTGGAATGGGTCATGCCTTACATCACCCAGCAGCGCACCAGCATGAGCGCCTGTTGCATCAATATACGGGGCGGTATCATCTTCCTTATGTGATACAAGCAGCTTGGGTACCATATATTCGTCTTTTGGTATGATATAACGAAGTGCCATGAAAAGGAATGCTGATACGAGTATTCCAAATAATATCTGCCCTATGAGCATCGAATATCCGAGAACCATAAATATCAGCAGCAAGAATATCATGTTTCTTGACTGTGTCTTTTGCTGAGCCTCACTTTTATGTGCATCCAGTATTTGCTTGCCCTTGCCCGCCTCAACAATTCTTATTAGCGGGTTATTGGTGTCATCTGGATTGTGATAAGCCAGCACATCTTGCAGTTCCTCTTTCGGTAAGAGTTCTGCCATGGCTTTTGCCAGCATACTCTTTCCAGTTCCTGGAGTGCCGATCATCATAACATGGCGGCGCTGTCTCGCTGCCTTCTTTATGATTTCAACGGCATGCTCCTGACCTATGACCTGTTCGATAAGTGGCTGAGGAACTTCAATTTTGTCAGTCGCATGTATCTCAGCATTCATTCCGCCTAGAAAGTCCACATCCGGAAGAACATTCTCATTATCTTCGTAATTATTATCTTCACTCATTTCAGCATTCCACGTCTTGTCCATACTCCATCTTCCATGTATTGTTCATGCTCTGTCTAACCAACAATTATGCTTAAACACTGCTGCACACAATCTAAATACTTTCTGGACGGCAGTTTGTTGCAGTTTTTAACTTGTTTGCAAAATCGAAGATTTTTAAACCTGCTTCAACTACCTTATGTAAAAATGTACTGTTTTAGGATAAAAACAGTACGAATTGTTCTATTCACATCTTACATATGTATGTAATCACATATCCCAAATACCTTACGTTAATTACTGAGGTGACACAAGAGTCGGTTATAAGCCCTGTTATTAACACTTCTATCCAATACTTTTACCGTGTCCGGGGTCAATACTGCCATAGGCAATAGAGATGCTCTTGCGCAACCACTGAACCACTTTTCCATCCGTAATTCATAATTGTACTGTTGAGCATAAATCCTTAAGGCTTATATGTGTTATAGCCATAATCTATTATATACACGCATATGCACGCTATGACACGCTATGACACGCTATGATATACACGCTATGCACGCGGGCTATAATTCAAGCGTTAGAAGGTATGGTGATATATGTTGACTGTGGTAACCAAAACGTTACATTTCAAGACCAGGGGTAATGCAGACATGGTGGACTTGACAGACCACATTGATGCGCTAATCAAACACGGCAATATTGAGAGTGGGACGGTTACGCCGTTTGTGCCAGGCTCAACAGGCGCTGTTATCTCTATCGAGTATGAGCCGGGGGTGCTTAACGACCTGCGCAAGGCAGTTGATAGGTTCGCACCTGAAGATATCGAGTATGAACACAATCTCAGATGGGGTGATGGTAACGGTCATTCTCATGTAAGATCGGCTCTACTCGGTCCAAGCATTACGGTTCCGTTCGTCGGGAAGAAACTCCTTTTAGGAACATGGCAGCAGATCGTGTTCGTAGATCTGGATAACCGCGAGCGGTCCAGGAAGATACTGGTTACAATAATGGGAGAATAAGGAACTTCTGGCAATCGTGTGAACATAAAACGTTCACTACGTTCCTGCAGAACATAGTTCTGCTGGGCATCTTTTACTTCTTTTACAGAACTCCTTCGAGGTATTGTTCTGCAGTGAATGCAGCGGTAGCACCATCACCCACAGCGGTTGATACCTGATATAGCATCTTGGACCTGCAGTCACCAGCAGCAAATATGCCGTCGGCGGATGTACGCATCCCGTTATCGGTAATAATATATCCAGACGGGTCCTTCTTGACGTCAATGAATCCCGTATTTGGCACGTTGCCAATATATACGAACACGCCATCGAGATTTATATGTCTGTGCTCCTTTGTCTTCACATTCTCAAGTGTAATACCGCTTACAGTCCTGTCGCCATGAATCTCGCGTACCACAGAATTCCAGAGCACCTTTATTTTCGGATTATTAAGAGCCTTCTCCTGCAGTATTTTCTCTGCCCTCAATGCATCTCTTCGGTGTACAACATAGACTTTGGCAGCATTTTTCGTGAGGAATATGGCTTCTTTTATTGCAGAGTCGCCACCGCCTATCACTGCGACAGTGCGGTTCGCGAAGAGGGGACCATCACAGGTAGCACAGTATGATATGCCCCTACCAATAAATTCCTTCGCCCCTTTAACATCCAGTTCTAGTGATTTAACACCAGTAGCGATTATTATGGCTCTGGATTCATATTCTCCGTCATTGGTTTTAACAGTTTTAATATCAGCATCAGCCTTTATGCTAGTTACTTCTGCATATTTTACCTCAAGCCCTACATTTTTGACATGCTCTTCAAACTTCTGCGAAAGATCCATACCGCCTATCTCTATGAATCCAGGATAGTTCTCTATAATATCTATCAGTGGCAGTTTCCCACCTATTCCAATTTTCTCGATTAGAAGTGTACTGATTCTTGCACGTCTTGCATATATTCCAGCTGTTAGGCCAGCAGGCCCACCACCCAGTATTATCAAATCATACTTCATGCTATCCTGCACCTTTACCAACCTTTACTATCCTGCACCTTTACCAACCTTTATAACATGCCGTTCAATTAACTATATTTTGCGTTTTCAAAGCATTTATTCTCAAACCTTTTAGATGCTATTGGACATGTGAAGTAGAACAGGTGATGTGAGCTGAATCTTTACCTGTTCGAGTACATCAGGTTAACATCCATCCAAACAATTCTTATCTGCTGATTTATCTATCTTTGCTCCAAAAAAAGATATCGAATATAGGATGAGTATGAAACAGATGATCTCTAAATGGAAATCTAAATGGAGGGGAGATTGACTAAATGGAGGAGAGATTGAAGAGTTCCAAAAACTTTTAAACCAGCTGCATTATTAATGTTTAATAGGTTGTTTTTGTTCCGGGCGGCTCCAGGCATACAGAAAAACTCTGATAAAAACTGTGATAGTATGACAAAATCCAAAGGTGAAACAGAGACTCGGTATGTAATGTTGTCTCCAGACTCGATAGTAACGCCTGAGAATGTAAGAAACCTTTTGGTTGAGAAATACCCCGATCTAACTGTGAAGGAAACCTGTTTTGGAGCCATGATCGAGGGTGGGCACGATGAAATAATGAAAGCCGTAGAAGGGGTGCGCAGCCTCGATAAGAATGGTGTATATTCAAAGCAGAGGGGATTTCCCATAGGAGATTCACGCGTGTGCAGGGCTGATAGGGGTGGCGGACCGCGGCCTGGCTTTTACTTGCTCGAGCAAGAAAATAAGATGCTCCCATGGATCCGAAGCGCTCTTGACATGCTTGACAGAGGGGGAGTCCCCCCTGAAACGGTGCCTAGGGGTGAGCGGCTTAAAGTTGATGAGCTAAAGAAAATAGTCGACGAAATAGTAAGTGATGAAAGGTGAAACTCTCAAGATGAAGGTTCTGGTTTACCCTCCGAACAGCATAATTCTATCAGACTTGGTTGAAAGAGCAGGACACCAACCAGTAGGACTCATGAAAGAGATAGCGAGCAGGGTGCGCGACCCCGAAATAGATTCGCCGCCGTATAACATAACGGATGAGGATATTAAACGATCACTAAGATTCGTATCTGTGGAAGAGCCTTCCGGGCTGCGCGGGAGAGTGGGGGTTATGGTGCCCATGCTGGAAGAGGCTGAGGCTGTGATCATAGTGGAAGATGCGGAGCCGAGCTTTGGCTGCATGGGCTGCAGCACAGCAAATGAATTTATCAAACTCCTTATACGCAACAAGGAAATGCCCCATCTAGATGTAAAATATCCGCAGAATGCGGATGAAGCCAAAACCATGGTTCATGAAATTATGAAATTTCTAAAAGGGTTAGATGACAGCAGAAGTGAAGAGGGGAGTTCAAATTAACGCAAATACCAAAGCTGATGCAAAAATACGGATAGCCCAGATATCATGCGGCACAGAATACAGCGGCGTACAGGGGCTTCTTAATCGAACTGCTGAAGTGTCAGGGATACAGCTTGTATACCCTGAGGTAGAGCTATCGGACGTTAAACCGGCATGCGATGAATTTGGCATATATGCCAATAGCCCGGGCCTGCAGCTTATGGTTGCGCGCGCAAAATTTGTGGCCGAGAATCCAGATAATTTTGATGGTAGTCTATTGATGACGTGCTTCAAATGTGCTGAAGGAGCCATAATAAAGAACGAGGTGCGCAAGTACATACAGAAAAATACAAACATTCCAATAATAACGTACAGTACCATTGAGCAGCCCAAAGTCGGCAGCCTCATGATACGTATGGAGGCGCTGAAGACTATAGCCACACGCAAGTCGCTACTCATGCGAACCCTGCAGGAGGGTATAACGATGGGTATAGACTCGGGCTCATCCACAACCAAGGCAGTCATAATGCAGGATAATAAGGTCATAGGTACAAGCTGGATGCCCACTATCGAAGCAGTGAGTACTGCAGAGAGGGTTGTGGGGGCGGCAATAAAAGATGCGGCAGTTAAGCGAGAAAATATACAGGCTTTTTCTGTAACCGGTTACGGCCGCCATATAATTGGCAAAGCAATGGGCGCTCAGCTAATTCAGGAAGAACTAACAGTAAACTCGAAGGGAGCATCTTTTCTGGCAGGTAAACAGACTGGGGGCGCTACAGTGATTGACATAGGCGGAATGGATAATAAAGCCATGACTCTCAATAATGCAATACCTGATAACTTTACAATGGGTGGCGTATGTGCGGGAGCCTCAGGCCGCTTCCTTGAGCTAACTACAAGGCGCTTAGGTATAAACATAAGTGAACTCGGCGAACTATCATTGCGTGGTACTGCATCAAATGTAAATATGGACAGCTACTGCTCCATATTTGGCATACAATCACTCGTATCTGCACTTGGTGAAGGTGCATCCAGGGAGGATGTCGCGGCTGCAGCATGCCGCAGTGTGGCTGAACAGATATATGAGCAGCAGCTGCAGGAAATAGACTTGAGGCCACCCATTATAGAAGTTGGCGGTACCGCACTGGTAAGTGGTCTTCCTGCAGCCATGCAGGAAATTCTAGGATGTGACATAATCGTACCCGAGTACCCGCAGTTCGCAGGTGCTGTAGGGGGCGCACTGCTCGCGTCAGCATTCATATGAATTCGCTTGTATGCCACTGTGTGGTTATTTGGTGTGTGGTTATTATGTGGTTATGTGAAGAACCACTGGTCAGTAGAACTGGTGGAATGTCGGTTTCAAAGTATGGTGTGCCACATTTGCAAAGGCCTCATTTGCGAAGCAAATTAATAATATTAGTAGCCACATCATATTTCGCTTAAGGTGGGATTTGATAAATGGTTGTTGAGTTTACCGAGCATCTGAGTGTGCATGAAGGGCATCTATTTGTGGAGGATATGGACTTGTGTAGGCTTGCTGATATATATGGCACGCCGTTGTATGTTACTTCTGAAGCCCAGCTCCGCTTGAATTTTATGAATTTCAAAAATAGCTTCCGGGATGCTGACATCTACTACGCGGTAAAGGCGAACAATAATGTAGTTTTGCTAAACATCCTTGCGGAAATGGGATCAGGAGCTGATGTTTTCTCAGTGGATGAGCTGCGCCTTGCAATACTGGCAGGGATTCAGCGCGAGAAGATACTGTTCAACGGCAACTCAAAATCTGATGAAGACATAACATCTGCACTGCATGCAGGAGTACGAATATCAGTGGATTCTATGGATGAGCTGAAGAGTATTTCGCATATTGCCCGTGAAATTGGAGTCATTGCAGATATTGCCTTTCGCGTCAATCCCGATGTATCTCCCGATACGCACCCCAAAATCTCAACAGGTCTTCGGACATCTAAGTTCGGCATCCCTCATGAACAGGTTGTAGATGCCTATACAGAGGCTCTTGGATCTGAGAGCATCAGGATAACAGGTATACACTGCCATATTGGTTCGCAAATCCTTGAGTTAAGTGTGTATGCCGAGGCGGCAAGGCGTATGATGAGTCTTATTGATGATATTTATAATCTTGGCATTAAGCTGGACTTCATGGATATTGGCGGTGGACTTGGGATACCCTATGGACCCGGGGACCGTCGTGCCACTCCGCAGGAGCTGGCTGACAAAATACTACCGGTCATAGATGAGTACTCTGCGCAAATGGGTTATAAGCCAAATCTAGTGCTGGAGCCAGGGCGTTATATTACAGGCAATACCACCATACTCTTGACGCGCGTGAACACCGTCAAGAAAGCTCACAGGAACTTTACAGGCATTGATGCAGGATTCAATTTACTTGTCAGACCTGCCATGTATGATGCTTACCATGAGGTTATAGTCGCCAATAAGGCAGACCAAGCCGGGAAAGTAGAGTATTCCGTTGTAGGGCCAATATGTGAGAGTGGAGATATACTTGCAAATGACCGGATTCTACCAACAGTGGAGAAGGGAGATTTAATAGCAATAATGGATGCAGGCGCCTATGGCTTTTCAATGAGCTCCCAGTATAATGCAAGGCCAAGATGTGCAGAAGTGCTTGTTAGCGGCGGCAAATCTGACATTATCCGAAATAGCGAAACTATTGGTGACCTTTTGCACAGCACAGCGGTACCGCAAAGATTTTCAATAAGCCTAAATGATTTGAAACAAATATGAAGCAGGCAATCGTCCTGAAGGGGCATCTGGTATGCTTATATGCTTTACATTATCGCGACCTCTTGGTATAATTAAGTGATAAACCTCTTGGTATAATTAAGTGATAAATAACCTGAAGGAATGTTGTCTAAATATCTTGTTGCTGGTGGTTGAATTGAAGTTTACCAAAATGCATGGGAATGGGAATGACTTTGTACTGATAGACGAGTACAATGAAACAGTCTTGCCGGATGATGAAAAGGGCGTATTTGCAGAGCGGCAGTGCCACCGACGGTATGGAATTGGCGCTGACGGAGTGTTGTTCCTGTCAAAATCAGATAAAGCGGACATCAGGATGAGACTCTTCCAGCCCGATCGTTCCGAGGCTGAAATGTGCGGCAACGGCATACGCTGCGTAAGTATGTATGCTGTTGAAAAAGGATATGTTAAACTTGGCTCATCCAAAGTCGAGACAGTGAGTGGAATCATAGACATAGATACCGATGAGAGTGATGATAAAATCTGGGTGAAAGTGAACATGGGTGCGCCAAAATTAACTCCATCTGAAATACCAGCTGTCTCCGAAGGAGATGTGTTCAAGGAGGAGATTGATAACTATACAGTGTATGCCGCCAACACTGGCGTACCTCATGCAGTGATATTTGTGGATGACCTTGACATACCCATAGATCAGATTGCACCAGAGATAAGATTCAATCCAGTATTTCCCCAGGGTGCCAATGTAAACATAGTTGAAATCAAGGGCGACACGGTATTCATCCGCACATATGAGCGGGGTGTGGAAGGTGAGACATTGAGCTGCGGCACCGGTGCTGCTGCAGCCGTGGCGGTAGCCCGCTGCCTAGGGTTAATTAAAGGGGACGTGACTGATGTGGTTACAATTGGCGGGATGCTGCGCGTATCAGAGGAAAATGGAAATATGTTCATTGAGGGGACGGCTGAGACAGTATATGAGGGTGAACTCAACACTACCTGAAAAATAACCTATGAAAAATAATCTACATTGCACATGAGATAATAGCGAGAATAGCGAGTTTGATAAACTTACATCCATCAGCAATCGATCAACAGATATTCCAAGATATTTTTCAGTTTTCAACAATATCCCGTACACCGTCAGATGTAATGACAAATTCACACGAGGAACCTTCTGGAATGGAGCGGTGCTTCCGTATGAGTGCCTTTCTTACGCCGCCCAATCCGTTTCCAATGCGTTCTAATTTTATTATCGCCTTTGATAAGTGGTCCATACCTGTGCCGCCGGTAGGACGGACATCATTGGCATCATCCGAGTACACTTGATTTGTTATGATTACAGCAATATCATGCTTTCTGGCCAGTATTAACAGGTGGGCTATATGACGCCCCAACTCATTTGTAAACTTTTTCCACTGATCTTCTTCATACTCATACCTGTAGAGGACTGTAGCAGAATCAAGTATGACGACGCCCACATTCTCATTCGGGACCATGTCCTCTACCTTATGTATGGCGCCTGATTGCCCCTCGAATGATGAGGGTTTGGATATAATAATCCTCTTATAAAAATCATCTGGCTGATTCCCTGCTATTTGCCTGAAGCGCTCTTCTGAGAGCCCCTCAGTATCAATGTAGATTACCTGTTCGCCTGCTTTCATCCTCTCTACTGCTAACTGGATGCATATGTTGGTCTTGCCTGTGCCGCCCTCTCCATATAACTGTGTGACAGTGCCAGACTCAAATCCGCCGCCCAGCATATCATCTATGCTTTTACATCCAATTGGGTAGCGCTTTACCTCCATATCATTACACTTCCAATTTACAGTTCGTCTGCTGTCTTTATTTTGATGCTATCGGTAAGCGCTTCCAAAACTTCCTCTGGTGCAGGCCTGTTGGCTACTATAATCGCCTCATTCATGTTAAGGTCTTTCATAAGCATCCGTACCAGACCGATGTGCTCTATCCCAACATCACTGTAGCAGCATGCAAGCACTCTGTAATTATCACCGAGTCCCACAAAATCAACATTGTATTCTACTCCAAATTGATCGACCACGAGAACATTCTCCAGCACTTCGAGCTTCAACTTACGTGTGAGGTATTTCCTTGCCAGTCCGCGCATTTCCTCCTCAGAGACGCCGAATATAATTCCATCTTTGCCCTCCACCAGGCGAGGTCTAACCTTGCCCATGTCAGGCAGTTCTATTGACTCCTCGCACCCACCTCCCTCTGCACTTAGCATTTCTTCGAAGAAGCTATATGGATTAAGTCTTACATAATTGCTGTCAGAGATCAAGTATACCGATACCACTTCATTCATGATGTGGTGCGGTAGCTGTCCCCTAACAATACTCTTAAGATTGTCAGAATCTTTGTCTGCAAACTCAGCCACATCATTGATCGGGATTCGTATGGTAAGCACGCTGTACCCGTCCTTTATTGTAACATCCAATCCATAATCACGCTTGATTAAGCCCCTTGCGCGGTCGACAAAAACCCCCTCATTCTCACTCCTGGGCAGCAGATCTGAGAACATCTGTCTATCCACTTTAACCCGGCTGTTGCCGCCAGCGAGAATCAGGCGGTCACAGTTCAAAACCTCTTTTAAGTTAAGGCTCCCTATAATGGCAGGAAGATCACGCGACAGACTGACCTTTTCATCAGTATTCACTATTAGAACATACTCTCCGCTATGCTCAATGAATTCAGTGCTGATGATTTCCACTGGCTCTGACTTCTGCCGCACTCCATGCTCTGTCGAAGGTGTCATAAGCGACTAAAACCACCTCTAAATCAAATGTTTGTCCCAATAGATATTCAATTTGCATACATATAGTTTAAGTTTATTCAACCAGCACCATTTTGCAACTACATGTCTAAAACACTGTGTGTTTTAGACGGTTGTGAGATCTTCGATTTCACAAACATGTCTGAACTTATGTAATACCTCAATAACGCATAAATATGCGTGAGTATAACTGTCTGACTGAGTAAGCAGAAGTTTGGCAGAATCGCAACATTAAATATGACGTCTTACAATTCTTAACAAATCTAGCTGCTGTAAGTAGCTGTAATGAGGTTGTCCCAACATGGCTAAGAAGGCTGCAATTATAAAAGGAGATGGGGTAGGACCCGAGCTTGTTGAAGCAATGATCAAGGTGTTAAAGGCGGTGGATACCAGAGTGGAGCTGGTGCTGTGCGATGCCGGAGAGAACTGGTGGAAGAAGCACGGGGGAGATACACTAATACCTGAAGAGACATGGAATATTCTGCGGGAGTGCGACGCATGCTTCAAGGGACCTACGACTACACCTAGCACGGTGAGTGCGCCCCGGAGCGCTGCAGTATCGATAAGGCAGGCTTTTGACCTGTACGCAAATGTCCGACCTATTAAAACATACCCAAACACCGCCAAACCTCTGGGTGATATAGACTTTGTATGCGTGCGAGAGGGTACGGAAGGACTCTATTTCGGCTCGGAGATCAAAATCACTGATGGCGTATCTATAGCCATACGCAAAATCACCCGTAGTTCATGCAAGCGCATTGCGCAATATGCGTTCGAAGAAGCATCAAGGAGAAACTGGAATGCCGTTGTTGCCATCCATAAAAGTAACATACTCAGGCAGACCTGCGGCATATTCCTTGAGGAAACCAAAAAGGTTGCACAATCGTATCCAGATATCGAACTCTGGGATTATCACGTTGACAACATAGCCCAGCAGATCATCAAGAATCCGCAGTTGTTCAATGAAAAAATGCTTCTATCGACCAATCTGTTTATGGACATAATCAGCGAGGAGTGTTCAGCGCTTGTAGGCAGCATAGGGTTGATACAATCAGCCAATATAGGTGATAATTATGCGATGTTCGAGCCGGCGCATGGGTCAGCGCCGAAGTATGCCGGCATGGATAAGGTCAATCCAACAGCTGCGATACTTGCGGGGGCATGGATGCTTGAATATCTCGGTGAAGTGGGGCATGCTGAGCGAATAAGAAGTGCTACAGAGCGGGTTATATCAGAGGGTAAGAAGGTCACTTACGATCTTGGCGGCAGTGCACGACTGAGTGAGATGGCCGAAGCCATTGCAAAGTGTGCGGGAGAATAATTCCCAGTCAGATGCACTGTGTAAACTACTACAAACTAAAGTTTGTAGCGTTTACAAAATTGCTTGATGATGTGCTGCATTCATCCCCGTCTTTAAAGGCGGAGCGTTCTGCAAGCAATTTTGTAAAAACGGCAAATCATTAAAATATCCTATCTGAGCCGCAGTTGAGAATCATCCTGGTTGAGCCATAGTGGTGACTTTACATGCAAAGGCACCTTACAAAGGAAATTCATGATACCTTCACTGATGATGGATGGAGACTGGCACTAACAAGATATGTCCCGGATGAAATAACATACCATCACCCCATTCTGTTATGCCACGGCATAGCCACTAACCACCATATACTGGATATGACTCCAAGATACAGTCTTGCGCAGCACATTGCGCGGGAAGGATTTGACACATGGCTGATCGATCTGCGTGGTGCCGGGCTCTCGGAGAAACCTGGCTTGAGTCACATCAGGCGTTACAACTGGAACTTCGAGACATATGTGGAGTACGATATGCATGCGGCTGTGAGGTACATAGCTGCCCATACAAAATCTGACAAAATATTTCTTGCCGGTTACAGCATGGGCGGTATGGTGGTATATGCATACCTGCAGACCTATGGTGGTGCAAAAGTGCATGGAGCAGTTACCATTGGCTCATCTTCAGCCATAATTGGTCGTCGTTCAGCAGGCATGAGGATAGCAAAATGGAGTCGGGTGCTGCAGCACATTATGCCGGTATTATGCTTTGGCACACCGCGGCTCAGAGCTCTCATAGCGAGTCTGAAGTTCAAATCTTTTGGTAATGACATCTTGTGGAACAAAAATAACGTGCATGGCTACATTCGCATGGATGCTATAAAGCGCTGTACTGATCACATCCCCTTAAGGCTGCTGGCAGAGTTTGCGGACTATATAGTTAGAAGGGACCTCTGCAAGGAGGATCATTCATATTCATACAGGGATAATATGAATCTAATAAATACGCCAATACTTTTTATCACAGGCAGACTAGATGCTGTCGTGCCGCCGGCTGGCGTGAAAAAAGCATACAATGACACAGGAAGCGATGACAAGACTTTGATTGAACTTAGCACGGCGAATGGATATTTAGCAGACTACGGTCATGTAGACATGGTGCTGGGGAAGAATGCACCGTTTAAAGTGTATCCAATAATCTCCAACTGGCTGAAGTTGCATGACGATTGAATTGCAATGCAGCAGCATTTTAGATTGAGTGTATGGTCTATATGCAGCGAAACATTAGTACATAGAGAGTTGGTATGAATTCGCTCTAGTATGAATCCGCTTTAAGCAGACATGCCTTACAAGAGGCTTGCAAAAGGCATGTCTTACAAAAGGGGTATATGATATGCTTGTCAATGATGGATTGGGATACTAACTCGTAAAATTAATATGCATGCTATCTATAAACAGGTTCTGGGGGTATAAAAATGACTATGGGTTTTCTGGTATTTTACAAATACAAACCTATGACCACGGAGGAAGCAAGACGCGCTGGAGAAGAGTGGAAAGATTTTAAAGCCAAGAATAAAACGGCAGAGATAATCCGAGAGTATGACCACGCCTATGGAACAGAGTGGAACGGTTTTTTTCTGGTGGAAACAGAGGATATGGCATCATTTGAGAACTTCTGGAGAGAATTTAGAGATTCCACACGATGGTATATTGAATCACTCCAGGCAATAATAGGTAAAAAGAGATAGTATGGTCATCGCAGAGGAATGTTGAAGTGCCATATGTACGAATGAGTGATGGTACCAGCCTTTACTACGAAGATAACAGAAGAGCTAACCGCCCTGTGGTAGTGTTTTTGCATGGCTGGACAGCATCGATGAAATGGTGGAATGAGCAGGTAATACCGCTTGCAAAGGAATACTACCGAGTGGTAACTATTGATCTTAGGGGGCAGGGAAAGTCCGATAAACCGATAGGGGGGTACAGCGTTGAGGGACATGCAGAAGATGTCAACGCTCTGCTGGATTACATGGGAATAAAAAGCGCAGCCTTTTTTGGGCATTCGATGGGTGGAGGTGTTGCTCAAATCCTCTATAAAAACCATCCAGAGAAGGTAAATGCAATCGGCATCGTTGCCAGTGGGGCTTGTTGGATTGACAACATACTGCGAAAGATTGGAATGAACCTCCTTATGTATGTGTCACCTGTTATAAAGTACCGTCCTTCACTATTTAAGTTGGTGGTAAAAGTGGCAGCCAGAGGAGCATTCTCTCCGCATACATCGTGGAAATTCATCCGAAAGTGGACAGACGATATAGCTGAGCTGCCGCCATATGCAGTAATAAACGAAGCTAAAGAGGCTATAATGAAATTTGATAACAGGAATAGCGTGCACGAAATAAAGGTACCGACCGTGATAATTGATGGAAAGGATGACCTGTTTACACCCAATAGACAGTCAAAGTTCCTGCATGATCAAATTGAAGGATCCGAGCTGCACATAATCAAGAAGGCAGGTCACTGTGTGATGGTAGAGCAACCGGATGCATTCAATCAGATCCTTGTCGACTTTCTTAAGAGAACTTACCCTCCAGACATGATATTACAGTAGTGGGCGTGTTAGTTAACACAGCGGCATTTAGGCTGCGCGGTCAGAATCATTGTTCCTATTCACCTATGACGAAATACAGCGCAACCAGTATCACGACTATGCCTGCAACCATCGGTGCAGTTATAACCTCCCCTATCAAGAGTGTGGCGAGAAGTGCGGCTATGGGCGGCTTGAAATACAGCATTGACGATGCCTGCAGAGCCGTTGTACCTGAAAGTCCTGTGTAATAAAGGAGATATCCCAGCCCGGTCGCGAAGACTCCGAGATATAATAATGCTCCAATTTCATATCCGCTTAGATTCAGGAGCTGTGCGGGATTCTCGAAGAAAAGAATGGGCATCGAAAGTATGCACCCGAATGATATCGACATAGCGGTCGCGAATAAGCTGCCGTAGTCATCAACCACTTTTTTAATGAGGATGGCAAACACGCTCCACAGACATGCTGCTATTACCATGAGCATAACCCCAACCAGCGAATTGAAGCTGAAGGCAACGTTTTCAAAGACAAACAGAAACACCCCGAAGATGCCCAGCAGTATGCCGAATATGCTTTTCCATCCAACATTGGAATCTACAAATATTATCGTGAAAAGCAGTACGAAAACAGGTATGGATGAAACAATGGTGGCTGCGCTTGAAGCCTTAATATATGCAATACTCATATGGTAAAAAACATAGTGGAGTGCAAAGCCCGTGATGCCGAGCACAATGAAAGTGGGTATGGTGCTGTAGAACTGTATGTTCCTTTTCTTCATTTCTATGTAAGCAAAAGGCAGCAGAACAATGCTGCCGAGCAGGAGACGCACGAATCCTATAAGTATGGGCGATACACTTAGGTATATGGTCTTTACCACAACCTCTACCGTGCTCCACAGAATTATTGCTGTGAAAATGAAGATGTAGTGGGAAAGCTTTTCATGCATAAGACTTTGCTGTGTTAGATTCATAACATAACCCAAGCCGGCAAGAGTGTCTTGTGTAGTCAGGTGCATCCATGAATGATATGTAATGGGTAACAAGTTACATATAACGAATTATGATGGCATGTGCGGCATGTGCAATACTTGCTAAGGTTAAATGCCTGCTAAGGTTAAATGCCATAGGCGTATAAAAAACTATTTGACTCCAACGACATAGGCTGATAACTAAAATGTAGTACAGCCCCAGCTAGAACACCCGCACAGCCCCAGCTAGAACACCCGCACAGCCCCAGCTAGAAGACCCGCTCATTCTCATCGCCCAGTAGCCCGAGCCCGCTCAATGCATCCTCCGTAGGTATGCCATATTCATTCCAACCCCTGAAGCGGTAGTACTCTTTCAGGGTGGCGTTAAAATCTGAGCGGTTGATTGCATTATCGCCCTGAAACATTCTATCAGGCAGAGTGTCATCCTCACGGGTGAACCCCTCACGGAGGTTGTACAGTCTTTCCATGTTCCATATCCTCTCGCCCGTCTTCAACAGATCCTCAGATGAATATTCAATACCTGTCACTGCGCTCAGGATGTCGGCACACTCCTCCTCGGATATTGCAAAGGATGCAAATTTACACATCACAAGAGAGTCAATCACAGCCCCGAAGTTCTGGTGAATCATGACAAGACCTGATTTTCCGCTGAACGTCAGCCGATCTACGAGCTTGGGCTTGCCGAGTATCTCAGGTGCAACCATGTATGCGCGCAGGTGGCACCCTCCGCGGTTGGAGGTGGCATACCCGAGCGCCTGACCCAATACGCCGCGAGGATCATACCCGGGCAGCTGAAGCCCCTTAACGCTCATGCTCAATTAGTCTCTGCCGATGAGTTCGGTATATCTTTTCGAGCCGAGTGCCAGCTCTGAGCCCTTCCCCTTCCCCTCGCATACCTCTTTCACTATCTGGACCAGATTTTCTGCATTTTTCCCTGTATACTCCAGATAGGATGCGATGGTTGAACCGCAGGTTATCGTGTCTACGCCGTAGTCGTTGCACAACCTGTTTGCAGCTACTATATCATCAAGGTTATAATTATTGCAATCGGCGCCAAATGCCCAGAGCGTTTCATATTCAGGCACCTCCAGACCGCTGTCTTTAATCGATCTTTTGCAGGCTATCATGCACCCATGGCAGGACTCTTTCTTTAGATCGTAGGTGTCGTTTATAGATTCGCCCGAGAGGCACTCAGCATGCTCAGAAAAGGACGATCTGTAGTTGTCTGTAGGCAGGATATGCATATAGTTAATCAGGTTCATGAGTACAGGCGTGCCATACACGGAGAGTCCTTTGGAAGTAACAGGATTGGCCCGAAGCAGCCTTGTAATCTCCCTGCGCGACTTGGTGAAGTATGATTTGTTTGCTACGTTCGGGAGCCGACCCCACTTCACTGTTACTGCCTTCAGGTTCTTGCTCCCCATTACGGCTCCGAGACCGCCGCGGCCGCAGGCGTGCGCATAATCACTCATGATATTTGCAATTGGTATAAGTCTCTCGCCGGCACGCCCGATGCATGCTACACTGCGCCCATCCTTGCTTAATCTGGCTGTGGTGTCCCGTGTGTTTAAACCCCAGATACCAGCGGCATCTTTCAGCACCTGCTCATCAGATGTCACGTCAAGATATACAGGTTTCTCTGAAGCGCCGGTTATAATGATGCAGTCATAGCCCGTGGACTTGAATTCGGCTCCGAAAAAGCCGCCTGCACTGCTGTCGAATATGGTGCCGGTAAGCGGTGATTTACTTGTTATGGAATATCTGCCGCACATCGGTGCTATACCGGTAAGTGGGCCGCAGGCAATAATAAGCGGATTATCGGGACTGAGCGGGTCTGTATTCTCATCAGTCATATCCCATAATATCTTTGCGCCGATGCCTCTACCGCCTATGAACTTTACAAGTATGTCAAGATCAAGAGACTCTTCCCGAATTTCTCCAAGGCCGAGGTTTACTACCAGCAGTTTTCCATTCCATCCGTGCAATGCTCATCTTGCCCCTTTTTATGATAGTGGACGCTGCTGTGGAATAAAAATGTTGTTGGAGAGCATCAGAAATTGTTGCATTATTTTTTGTTGGTGCTTGTCACAGGACCATCAAGATGGAGAATGGGCTTCTGTCTTTTACCTTAGTTGGCTCTGTACAATTGTGATTTGACTGTTTCAAGCTCTTTACGTATTTCGTCTATGCGCATGAGTACATAATCCTCTGCTGACTCGGGTGCCCTGACATTAACCACATGTTGCGTTATTTCTGCACCCACCCGTTTTTCCATGTTTTCCAGTTCTCTGAATAGCACATTTTTACGCTCAACTAGTAAAACCCTGTCACTGAACGCACTCTCAACCGAGTCAAGCAGATGGTTGAAATGCCTCACAGTAGTTCTAATCAACATGCTAATATCCTTGGTGTAGATATTCGGATCATCATTTTTTAATTTGGTGATTACCGCCTGCATTTGCTCTAGGGAATCTATCCTCGACTTGAGCCCCGATACGATGTCGGGTTTTAGCTCAAAGGATGTTTCATGTGCAAGAATCTTGTTCCATCGGCTTATGGCGGTGCTTTTGGCTATTCCAGTGGCTTTGTAGAAAGCACCCCAGTCAGCCATTTCCCATGCTTTGCGTCCAAGATATTCGACGAACTCTCTGGCAAAATCTGCGATGTCATCGCCGTCACCTTCAAGAGATATAGATACGCATAGATTGTTATCAACCGTAAAGACCCCTTTGCAATGCACTGAATTTAGTACTATTCTAATATCAAGGGCGGGTATGAGAATCGATATTTTCCACGTCAGTCCGGACTCGATAAGTTCTATTTTGGTATTGGCATCAAATTTCTGTGCAGTTCGCCAGACGGCATTGCCAATATCTGTAAAATAGGGGTAGTTGATGTTGAAGCTAACGTTGATGCAGTCAGTTAACGGTCTGTATAGTCCTCTCTTGAGGTACCCGGGATCTAATACGGGCTCACTCTTAATAGGCTGAGCGTAGAGGGTTATTGCTACCATCATAGATAACTTCACCTCGGCGGAAAAATGAATCCATCATAAGCAGATTCTATTGATATAACATATATAAATTAGATTGTAACCATTCTCTATTGTAATGGTACTGCTGAACTACGTTTCAGCCGTTTTCCAAACAAATCTCCTCTAAAAGTTCCTACAGGTCCGAGTCCATATCTGTACCTATTATGCTGAATATTTCGTCTTCAAGCTCCCGTATAAGCGGCCAAACGATATTCAGTTCATCTCCAAGCATTGGGTACCTTTCTCTGAGGTATTCAAACCTATCCATAAGGGAAACGATATGGTCATGGTTAACCCTCTTATCGGCGTAGTATACCAGCTTTTCTTCCCATGTCTTTGGCTTAAGGTACTCATCCAGAATTGAGCTAACGCCGTGTTTTGCCACGATATTTGCAATTTCAGGATACCCTTCCCTCATTAGAATGTCGTATCCATGCTCTATATGATTCTCGCCAGTATCAAGCGATGTCTGCTTTGCCACATCGTGCAGTAAGCCAGCGCACTCCAGTAAATCTAAATTTACATTCTGCCCCTTGCTGACCAGCTTTCCGCCAAGATAACATGCTACCCTGCTCACCTGAATGGAGTGGCCCAGCATTATACCTTTGACTCCGTACCTGTCAAGAAGCTGCATGCACCACTCCCGGGAGGGGGGAGGTACTTGTTGGTTTACGGATTGCTGATCTGAATCCAGGGTCATACTTCGTCACTCAATTATTGGGTATCTGCTATTATGTCTGCTATTATTGTTGTGCATATGCTTCTTGAGTAAAAATACTGATTCATACCTAGCTACCCTCACGACGTGCAGCTCATGCATAGCATACTCGGGTGATTCAACCTATTTCTCCGCCTCCTCTTTGCATATGTCATAGGGAAACTTTTATAGGAAGGTGCATATAACTTGACCTGAAATGGCTAAAGTGGGAGTCGTTGATACAACATTTGCAAGGTACAACATGGGTGCTGCAGCGGTAGATGAACTCAAACGCAGCGCCTCTGTGAAAATTGTGCGCAAGACTGTACCCGGTGTAAAAGACCTCCCTGTTGCATGTAAGAAGCTCCTGGAGGAGGAGAAGTGCGATATAGTCATCGCTTTGGGAATGCCTGGCCCCAAACCTATCGATAAGCAGTGCGCCCATGAAGCTTCAACAGGGCTGATAAAGGCGCAACTCATGACGAACAAGCACATAATAGAGGTGTTTGTGCATGAAGATGAGGCTGAAGACCCACGCGAACTTGGCAGGCTGGCGGACAACAGAACGAGGGAGCATGCACAGAATGCGATCAAACTGCTCTTTCGTCCAGAGCAACTTGTGAAGGAGGCTGGCAGGGGCGAGCGCGAAGGCTTCGAGGATGTGGGGCCACTTAGAGAATAAACCAAATATTGACTTTACATTCAAATGTATTAACAGAAATAAATAAAACCAGAATCAGGAGGGTGTGGTAGATTTATGGCCAAGAATATATCTAGTAAGGGTAAAATAAGACTCGGTTTTGTGGTGTCGGAGTTCAACCGCGATATAACATCGCAGATGGAACTGCTTGCGAAAGAGCATGCTGAGTTTCTTGGTGCGGTGGTTGACCGTATTATGTATGTGCCGGGTGTTTACGATGTGCCTCTAGCGGTAAAGTCGCTGGCTAAGGATGATAAGATTGACGCGATAGTGACAATAGGGTGCGTTATCGAGGGAGCCACTGAGCACGATGATATAGTTTTGCAACATGCGGCGCGAAAAGTAACGGACATTTCATTGGATTTTGAAAAGCCAGTGGCACTTGGTATATCAGGTCCAGGTATGACGAGGCTGGAGGCTCACGAGCGCGTTGACTATGCGAAGCGTGCAGTGGAATCAGCTGTCAAGATGGCTGAAAGATTGCACTAAGGGGGAAGTTATGAGGCTTGCAGACCGGATGAGCATGGTGGAGGAGTCAGCCACCATCGGCATTACCAGTATAGCAAGCAAACTCCGCAGAGAAGGTAAAGATGTTATAAGTTTCGGTGTAGGTGAGCCTGACTTCAAAACCCCTGAGCGCATTATAAAGGCCGCAGAGGATGCCCTGCACAATGGGGAAACACATTATACACCCAGCGCAGGCATTCCGGAACTTAGAGAAGCAGTGGCTGAGAAGCTTCGCCTTGAGAATGGGCTGGACGTTGCTGCAGAAAACATACTGGTTGCTCCGGGTGCCAAGCACCTGATATTTGAGGCATGCATGAGCATACTTAACCCAGGTGACGAGGTACTACAATTCACTCCCACGTGGGTTACATATGATGCCTGCGTGAGTGTTGCCGGAGCAAAGACCGTTTGGGTGAAGCGCAATATGGGTGAAAAGATTGATGAAGATGCTCTGAAAGAGGCAGTTTCCAAGCGAACAAGGATGATTATGCTGGACAGCCCGAATAACCCTGCAGGCTACGTTCTCGGTCAGGATGAACTCAGATTTATCAGAGACATAGCTGTGGATAATGACCTTATTGCAATTTCAGATGAGATATATGAAAAGATAGTCTACGATGCAAATCATATCAGCATAGGCTCCATGGATGATATGCTTGACCGCACGATTACGGTTAACGGGTTCTCCAAGACATATGCCATGACGGGGTGGCGTCTGGGTTATGCAGCCGCTCCAAAGGATATATTCGGCGCCATGATGAAGCTGCACCAGCATACGGTTACCTGTGCCACATCATTTGCCCAGTATGGAGGATTAGTAGCTCTTAAAGGACCTCAGGACAATGTCATGAGTCTGGTGAAGGAATTTAGAACTCGCCGCGATATGATAGTTAAAGGTCTTAACGATATTGGCTTTGATTGCATGATGCCTGACGGAGCGTTTTACGTATTTCCTGATGTGGGTCAATTGGGTTTTAACGGCTCTGCCCTGTCCGAGAAACTGCTAAATGAAACTTATGTGATCGTTACGCCCGGTATCGCTTTCGGCCCGGGGTGTGAAAATCGGGTGCGCATTTCATATGCCAACTCTCGTGAACGCATTGCAGAAGGCATTAAGAGGATTGAGAAAGCCCTTAACAAATAGACTTGCTTGCATTTATTTTGGCATTCAATGCTCGCATATTTTAGCACTCTATGCTTCTGTTCTCTCTATGCTTCTTTTCTTGATTAACTTCAATATCTAGTATAAGAGAAGCAGAAGCCTCCAGCACCCATAAATTCAGGATCAGTTCCCACAGACCCAAGAGTAATAGGGAATAATGTAGGATGAATAAAGGGGGGATAGGCTGGTAGATTGATAACCCATTCCTACTTTTTCCCACCAAACCTTTCTTCATCAAATGGTTTGGCGCCTGCTTCGGATGACCTCTGGCACAGCCAGCAGCAAAAATAGCGATCTGTACCATCAATATTCGAAACATAAGGCTCCCATGGAATTTCCGCTCCGCACCCATCGCATTTTGGCATTATATGTAACCTCCACGTCATTTATACAAGATGTGTCTTACATTTATTCTTTCATGTATGGCGGTTTTTTCATAGCCCAACCGAACCTGCTTTTGACTGT
>JAUWIL010000162.1 GCA_030605385.1 Methanobacteriota archaeon | reverse complement strand
TTTTGACATCGTCAGGCAGGAGACCATTACCAGACAGGTAATCAAGGTATCCTTCGTAACGGCTTCTAAGGGTATTAACATGCTCATTATCAAAGGTACCCAGGCCAACGTTAATGTGGCTCCGCTTTGGAAAAAACCATCCATAGCAGAGCAAACCACCGAACAGGTAATGAACCAGTATGGGAATATCAGCATTTCCATCAGCAGCGATTTCAAACTCATTCATAAATATCCAGATCAAATTGCCCTTCCTACGTTGTACGCCAACCATCCGTGCGACAATACTATTGGTGCCATCAGCGCCAATCAGAACGCGTGCTGAAAACATTTCACCATCTGATGTAGTGACCTCTACATAGTCATCCGGGATGCGCATGTCAACGACCCTGCATCCGCCTTTAAACGAGGCGCCAGACGAGATTGCAGCTTTTAGCAGGAAGTCATCGAATACAATCCTTCGAACCAGCACTCCCGTAGGGATGCCAGCATCACAATATTTCTTGTTGTAATATACTGCTTTGAAACGGGAGGAGGGGGATACGCAGGTGAGATCAAACACAGGAGAATCTACGATATTGGAATCATATGGATCAACGTAATCAAACCGCTCCCACACATAATGTGGCACCATGCCGCCGCACGGCTTATCGCGTGGAAATTCTTCCTTGTCAAGCACAAGCACACTCAGCCCGCTCTCGGCAAGAAACCTGGCGGCGGTGGAACCTGCCGGACCTGCGCCGACAATTATAACGTCGTACAATAACATCCTCACCTTTCGTGCATTAGGAGTTGTAACATTAAATGCAGTAATACAGATAATACCAGTACTGAAGAAACCTCATCTGAAGTTTATAGGAATCTCTCGCGGTAGTTGAATGTATTCGCCCTGTAGATGTGCTTTGCCAGATGCACAGTTCCATTTATGGGTCCGAATTTTAGATAATAACCTATCAGTTTTGAGAGCGATCTGGCAGTATAATTGCCATTCAACTCATGCAGGGACCAGTTGAGCAGGTCGCGCATTTCGTCAGGTTTGATGTTAGGATGATTCCAGACCAGATTCTTCAAGTCATATTTATGATAATCTTTCTCGAAAATGCCGAAATTACTATCGAGATGTTTCCACAGAGGTGTTCTGGGCAGCGGAGTGAGCGCACACACCTGCGTTAAAGTTATGTTCAATTTCTTCAGCGTCATAATATCTTTCTTTATGGATTCAACAGTCTCGTTCTCAAAGCCAAGCATGTAATAGCCGAACACGCCAATACCTGTACTCTCGTGAATCCTGACAGCCTCAAGTATGTCATCTATCTGTTCCCGCTTATTCACGGCATCGAGATTACTCTGGTTCAAGCTCTCGATACCTACCAGACCCAGGAAGAAACCGCGCTCAACCCAATCATCAATATTTTTTTTCAAAAACTCGGCGCGCAGCATGGCGCCCCACTTGAGATCATGCTTCTCAAACAACTCTATAACTTCCTCGGAATGACTCCTGAACATACCGAAGTTCTCATCCAGAATAACCACGGTTCTGATGCCGTTTTTGTGATAATACTCCATGACACGGTCAAGACTCTCCAGAGAGATTTTTGAGGGCTTGCTGCAAAATGCAGGCGTCTGGCAGAACGAGCACCCTACATTGCAGCCGCGGGACGTGAACAGTATGCCGTGATGATTGATCTTAAGTAAACCGCCCAGATCAGAATAGCCGATCAGTGGAGGGTGAACAATCCGGTCAATTTCAAAACCAAGCTCCTTTGCAATATCGTGCTCTGAATGACCTATGAAGGTGCGGTCGAACAGGTCTTCCAGACCGTACGTCAGGACACCGTAATTGCCGCCCCAGACCTCGCCCGCGCCTGCAGAACGCGCGGCCTGGACCATTTCGATAACCTCGTAAACTTCGTTCAGATAAAACGAGAAGCCCACGATATCCCACCCCTCGCGCAGCTTGCTGATATACTCACTCCACGTGGGATACTCGAGAATCTCGACAGAAGGGATGTTCTGCTTGATGAAGCGCAGCCCATATGAGATCCGCCTTGGGATGCCCAGCTTCACATACGATATAAGCCCTTCCCCATAGTAATTGCTGGACGTATAATCATAATAACCGCCCCTTCTGTATGCAGTTGTCAGAAGAATGCGCTTACTAGGGCAGTCTTCAGAACTTGGGTTCATTGAATAATCTAATGTGCCATCAGAGTTTATATAGACAATGTTTTATGGGTTAATCAGTCTAACCCAAAATAAATGTAAGAGTCAAACGCAATAGAAGAAATAAGAAATGGAGAGGGCAGGTATTGAATGGAACGCAGTTGAGAGAAGGCACACCTCTGGAGCTTGTTCGGCTTAGAGAGAGCATAGATGATGTGGTACGCAAAAACATACCAGAAAACCCGCCAATGCTGAGAAGGGCGTGTGAAAGCGCCTTGACAGGCGGCAAGAGAATCAGGGGAATCGTGGCATATCTATCATGCAAGGCTCAGGGAGGAGATGAAGATCTATCATTAAGGCTGGCATCGATATACGAGCTGTACCATGCGTTTACGCTGGTGCATGATGACATAATTGATGGAGATGAGATTAGAAGGGACAGACCTGCTGTGCATGTGGAATTCGGGGAGGCGCTTGCAGTCATGACAGGGAACTATCTCAACGAGTCATGGCAGGGCGGCACATACGACCTGCTGAAGGACGGTTTTATGACGGTGGAGCAGTTCGCAGAGCTGTTCAACATAAACTGGCAGGCTGCAAGGGACATATGCATTGGCGAGGCAATGGACATCGAGGTGGGATCAGACGCCAGTGTTGAAATGCACATCAAAATAGCCGAAATGAAGACCGGCAGGCTTTTCGAGGCAGCGGCG
>JAUWIL010000059.1 GCA_030605385.1 Methanobacteriota archaeon | reverse complement strand
TCTGCTCAGCAGTAGTCACGTCCATTATGACGCCGCCCTTCTGCATCTTGGCAAACCCGCGCTTCAGCAGTTCTGTTCCGTGGCGCAGCCCTTCAAGTTCTACCATGATAATCATTCACCGGTAATGTTAAGATATGTTTGTGAAATCGAAGATTTCACAACCGCATAAAACACGTAGTGTTTTAGATATGCCTGATTCACTTCTGCCTGATTTACTCCTTTTAGACCATGCAACATATATTTAGGTTTCGTTATAAATACTATCACTCTGATTGATGTGGAGAATTGTTTAAGGAGGATGATACTGTGCAACGGTTAAGGAATTTAAAAGGATGGTTAAGGAATTTAGGAGTTCGCATTGATAACTACCCTCCTATATGGGGCTTCATCCTTATATATGGCCTTGTGGCACTCATAATATGTATAGTAATCTGTAGCTGGCCTAGGAATTATCATTTGGCCACATTTTTTACCTCAGCAGTGGCTGCTATTGCTTATCCAGTGTTTGCTCTTCTCAATCGCTACTTCTGGGTTCCTAAGTTGGAGATATTTTTCAATCCGAATAATCATGATTTACACACCCCAACCCTTACAGTAATTAACCAACAGAATGGGACGGCCATAAAAACACATTTCATTAGAGTTGGAGTTACGAATAATGGTACTGGGGCTGCAAAACATTGTATCGGTGAAATTCAGCTTATCCAAAGACCTGATGGTTGCGAGGCATTCTCAAAAGAGGGAAAAGCTCTGCTATGGACTCGTTCGCAAGATTCAATAAGAATCTCTCGCAAACAAATAGCCACTCTCAATGTAGCAATCTCTCAAGAAGAGGTATCAGCCACTTTTGGTGGAAAGTATTCTAAACAAAAAGATCCATTGCTGAAAGCTTGGGCGGCAACGCCCGAGGTAATAGATACCATGGGGCCGAAACATCGCCCACAAGATGGATTTTGTATTGGAGATTTCAAAATAAGAGTGACAGTTTATTCAGAAAATGCGGAACCAGCATCAAAGGATTTTATTTTGAAGATAAAAGGAAAATGGGATGAACTGAGTATGGAGCCATGTGATGAGGGTGCATAGCAAAACCGCACAACAGTTTTTATCCCAAAGTGCATAAACCTTTAGAACCTATAAACCTCCAATAACTATAACATCACATGAACAAAAATATAATTCTAACAGCCGCAGCACTTCTTGTAATACTTGTATCCATGATTATCATGGTGCAGCCGACCATGAGAGATAAATATACCGCCGGATATGAAACCGGAAACGCCTCTGACACGATAAAACTGCCCAGCCCCGTATATGACAGCGAGGTATCCATAGAGGAAGCGCTGTACAAGAGAAGGTCTATCAGGGGCTACAAAGATGAGCCGCTGGAGCTTGCCGAGGTCTCGCAGCTTCTCTGGGCTGCACAGGGCATTACTGACCTGCGAAACCTCAGGACTGCGCCTTCGGCAGGTGCGCTGTACCCTATCGAGACGTACCTGGTCGCGGGAAACGTGAGCGGCATCGCCGCCGGTATTTATAAGTATAACCCCCATCTCCACGAGCTGGTAAAAGTGGTTGAAGGCGATAAGCGGGCAGAGCTGTGCGATGCGGCGCTCGGGCAGGCATTTGTGGGAGATGCTCCCGCAGCCATCGTGTTTTCTGCAGTATACGAGCGCACCACCGGCAAGTACGGTGAGCGCGGCACGCAGTATGTGCACATGGAAGCAGGGCACGCCTCACAGAACGTCTACCTGCAAGCGGTCTCTTTGAATATTGGAACAGTTGCAGTCGGTGCTTTTAATGACGATGAAGTGAAAGCAGTCATGGAGATGCCAGCCAATGAGTATCCGGTGTACCTGATGCCGATTGGGAGAAAATAGTCGCAGAATCAGGGGCGTTAATCTAAGCCTTAATAACCGTACCATTGTGGGTGCCGTCAATTGCTCTCAGAAGGTTCTTGGGGTCATCTCCGTTTACCACCACGGTCGGCATTCCGCAGCGCTCTATGATCTTTGCAGCCAGAATATCCATCACCGTGGTCGGACCTGCCTTCATCTCGGTCTGCGCCACGATCTCAACCAGCTCGCGCGGTGTGATTCTGTCGAGTTTTTTGGCATTCTTATCGGTCTTTGGGTCTGCAGTATAGACTCCGTCCGCTGATGTGATGTTTACGAAAAGATCGGCTCTAACATGCTCCGCAGTCATCGCAGCCACTGCGTCAGTGGTGTGACCCGGGGATGTGCCCCCCATCACTACGGTCTTACCGCACTGCATATGCCTGCGCACTTCTTCATAGTCAACAGGTATTGCAGGGTAAGCGTCCGGTCCGAGAGCCGTGACCAGAAGGCGCGCATTCATCCTTGTGGCATCAATGCCGTGATAGTCGCAGGTCGTCTCATCAGCGCCGAGTTCACGGACAACCTTGATATATTCCCTTGCGGTCCTGCCTCCGCCTGCAACCACGATGAGCTTGTGGTCGGCTGATGCTTGACGTATTACATCAGCATATGCTTTGAGTGTGCTGGCATCAGGTGGTGTCAGTATTGAACCCCCAAGCGATACCACAACGATCAAAAACAGCCCTCCATGTAGAAATGATCGAACTGACCTAATCTAATAAACACGGTGATGATATATATTGTATTCGGGCGGTACAACGTAATTTTAAATAGTTATCTATCGCAATATAAAGTACGTTAGCTTCAGCTCACTAATTGTTCACAATCTAAAATCCTAATCGCTAAATTTCACATGATGTTGTAGGGGAGATTTTTTGAACAGCACTCAAAAAGAACTAGAAGCATATATTGCACATAAAGATTTAGAGCTAAAGCACCCCAGTTTGCAGCGTATACCTCTCCGTAGTGGCAACCTCATTCTAACCGAAAATGGGGGGAACGTATCTGAATATGTGTTTGATATAGGTTGGGATGGATATAGAAGGCTCGGGAAGATACAATCAGAGTGCAAGCTTGAATATAAAAATAAACAATATGAATGTGAGATTCTGGAACTTACACCTGAAGATGTAATATCCAAACAGGTGGTACTGAAGATAAAAAATTTTAATGCAAAACAGAAGATAGAGAGTTGTAACATCACGATTGATTTGGGCTTCATCAATGAAAGGGAAAAAGCGGCATTAGAGCAACTGAAGTTAGGGGAAGAATTTGTCAATCTTAGAAAAATACTGTTCGGCAACCAAGATATATTAAAAAGTGCCAAGATAGAGTGCGAGTTTGAAAATGCAGATTTCAACCCCGAGCAAAAAACAGCTATTCAATACGCTACTGGCGTCAAGGATATGTACCTAATATGGGGTCCGCCAGGGACAGGGAAAACAACAATCGTGCCAGAGCTAGTTACAAACTATATTAAACATCACAAAAATCAAAAGGGTACCAAACCCACGATACTGGTATGTAGCTACACGAACAAGGCTGTTGATAATATTGTAACAAAGCTATTTAGAAAATTCAGTATCGTGAGATTTGCCAAATCCACTTTGGGAAAAGATTACAAGGATGCCTTCTACGAGGAGCAACTGAAAGCGAAAAAGCGTCAGATAGAGGAGGAATATAGTGCGAAGATAAGACCTTGGAAGGATGAGTTGCAAAAAATCGATAGCGAAATAGAAGCCAACGACAATGAGATTGCAATACGCAAGAAAAAATGTCGGCAACTACAAGAAGAGATAGACCAAACAATGGTGAGAATCGATGATGTGGGCAATCACACAGCCAAGCTACTCAAACAATTGAAAGATCTAAAAGAACGGCAGAGCCAAACCGCAAAGCTTCTGAAAGATATTGAAAATCAGATAAAAATCATTCGGGAAGGCAAAATCTCAACATCCTCCCAGAAATTCCCACCAAAACATACGGATGCCAACTACAAGATGCACTTTGACAGTATGGGGGGATTGCAGTATAGAGAATTAGAGATGCTATGCGATAGTGACCAAATAAAGTTGCAACATGTAGAGGAAGAATATAATGGCAAGATGGGCGCACTTAGAGCGGAAAAAAATACAATTGAAGAAAAGTTACGTGAGGATACCAGAGAACTTGATGCACTAAAAGATGAGAAAGATCGCCTATATCGGGAAAGAGAGCAACTTAACAAAGGTATTCATGACATCGATGAGCGGATGAGTAAAATTAAAACGCAACTTGATATATTCAAAACACGAAGCCGAACCCTTTTGAACATCGTCGGGAAACAAATAGACATAGTCCAAAAGCCAAGAATCCTAGGCATTTTCCAGAAGCTTCAGCTCAAACGCCAAGACTCGCTATACAACAGATATGTGAAGCAGATGGAAAAGATGGAGTATAGTGAATTGAGGGTACTGTATGACAAGAGACAACAGCAAGAGAGAGCAAAAGATTCAAGGTTACGTCGCAAGCTGGAAAGTAAAGTGCATGAAAAACAAGCACTACTGAAAGAGCTTGCGCAAAAAAAAGTAAATATGGAATCAATTGAGGGGGAATGCGGCAAACATTTGGATAGAATAAATGGGTATGAAAATAAGATTAAAAGCATAGAAGAAGAATTAACAGTGCTGAAGACTTTAAAAGATTTCGAGCTACTCTATATTATAAAACTAGCACAACAACGACATATGGTGGAAGATGAAAGAAAAGTACAGGGAGACCTAGATAATAAAACACATGAAAAGCATGCACTAAAAGGGGAATTGGAACACAAAAGCTTAGAGATACAACACATAAAAGAGGCATGCTGCGAGATTACCATAAAAATCAATGACCAAAAGGCAAAATCCAAGAGGATAACTGAGGAGACGATTCGTTTACTAGATGAGGAGAAAGAGCAGAAGATTAGTGAAGCTGAACTACTGGTGCTTACTGAGAACGAAGTCATTGCTACAACAAACCTCAGGTTGTGCAGTAAGCTATTTAACGACATTCACTTCGACTTGGTAATAATGGATGAGGCTGGAGCCATTGATGTTCCTGGAGCGATTATCCCAATAGTGAGGGCAGATAAAACTATTCTACTTGGGGATCACAAGCAGCTTCCACCGGTCATTGCTGGAAACCATCTTGAGATTAGAAAATTCCTTGATAGCAACCCA
This sequence comes from Methanobacteriota archaeon, assembly GCA_030605385.1. Lineage (GTDB taxonomy): Archaea > Halobacteriota > Syntropharchaeia > JAUWIL01 > JAUWIL01 > JAUWIL01. Next base: position 6,945 of record JAUWIL010000059.1, on the reverse strand, counting down.
TTTATTAGAAAAAGCATCTTCGAAAAGCTCCAAAAAAGTGCTTATGGCGATAGCAGGCGAATTATGCTCAAATCACAGTACAGGATGAGAGAAGAGATAGCAGAGTTTGTAAGCAACTTCTATGAGGAGGCTTTAGAAACCCCAAGCACAATCAAAGGATTTCTGCACGAGTGCGATGACCCTATACTTAGCAATCAATATCCAATGATATGCCTACCAAGAAACTTTCGGAGTGCTAGGTCAGATTCATCATGGGTTTGTGATATGGAGATAAAATTGGTAAAAAACATAGTAAAAATGTTCAAAGAGCACTATGGGAATGATATTGAGGGAAAAATAGGAATTATCACTCCATTCAGACCTCAGCATGAGAGAATAAGAGAGAGTATGCCCCAGATTGAGTGCGGCACGGTGCACAAGTTTCAGGGAGGAGAAAAAGAGATAATAATCTATGCTACAACAAAGTACCATCAAGAAAAATCTAGCCCTATGTTTAAAGAGGAAGATGGATGTCGACTCCTCAACGTTGCAGTATCAAGAGCAAAAGAGAAGTTTGTTGTCATTGGGAGTCAGAAGCTATTTGATGACGTTCCCATTTACACAAAGCTCTACAAGCATATTAGTACATGCGGCCATATAGCCAAAAAAGGCAGCCTGAGAGGATATGACCCCATCAACAAGTGCAATATATGTGGCATGTTAATAAAAGACAAATCTGGGTGCTGTTATGATTGTATCACATTGAAAACGCTTAGAGACATGCAGAAAGATATACCTAGAGATTTGAAGGCTGAGGATGGAGATCTGCTTCGGTCTCCCTCCGAGACAAGAATCGATGAATGGTTTTTTCATCACGGAATCGAGCACCAAGTAGAGATAAAAGTGCCAGTAGAGGACAAGCTAATGTATTGTGACTGGTTACTACCAAAAGGAGATACCTTTGTAGACGATATATATGTGGAGTACTGGGGCATGATGAAGGAACCAGAATACGCAAAAGGAAGGGAAGTAAAAGAAAAAATCTACAGACGCAACAATCTGAAGCTACTGAGTATAGAGCCAGAGGATATGCAAAATATGCATGAGATACTCGAATATAAGCTTGGGCAATTTAAAAAGAGTGTAATCCCAACTAGAAATACCTCTTGACGTTAGTGAGAAATCCGCGCAGAAGGAGATCCAGCATGAAAAGAAAAGTTCAGTCGGGAAGATAGACTCAAAGAGGTTTGAAAGTCACATCCAAGAGCGTATGGAAAATAGAGTGAAGACAAAGAGTATCGGCTTGAAAAAAAAACTCTTTAAAGTTGGTTTGATAGTATCTAAGATTTCAGAACAGTTAGGTAGACAGCCAAATACAATTCGTATACGTCTCATGCAACTTGGCTTAATCAACATTGAATAGAGCCATATGACTGCACTTAATCAGATTGTTATATTGTTTTATATGAGTGTTCTACCCGAACTCCACGAGCAAGAGCGTAATTGCCTTGATATGCGCTAACTGACGAGAGGATATTTAATAGTAAATAAGCCTTTAAAGTGCGTTTTAGTTAGATTCACTACATCCCCTGTCTGTCCACAAGCTCCACCTCAATGCCAAGTCCCTTCTCCCGCGCCATCTCGTATAAAACGCGCGCCGTGGCTATGTCCTGCAATCCAAGCCCTGTGGTGTCAAACACCGTTATCTCCCTATCGTTCTCGCGCCCTGGTTTAATGCCTGCCGCGATCTCACCGATAGTCGCATGGATATGCTCGGGCTTCATGACTCCCGTGCTGATGGAGACATTTACCTCGCCGCTGTGTGTTGCCTGTTCCACATCGTCGATAACGACCTTGGCATCCAGAAGAATTCCGGATTCAAGCTCCTGCTTGCCCTGCGCGTCAGCACCTATCGCGTTGATGTGCGTACCATCCTGTACCCACTTGCGCTTTACCATGGGCGACCTGACAGGTGTAGTCGTTGATACTATGTCCGATTTTAAAACTTCCTCGATCGGAGCCGATTCTATGTTGTGACCGGAAAATTCCTTCTTAAATCTCTCTTCATGTTCTTTGGAGATATCATGCACAAGCACTTTATCCAGATCCACGATCTCACGTATAGCCATGAGCTGCGTTCTTGCCTGTGCACCGCATCCGATGAGCCCAAGCGTGCTGCTGTCATTCCTTGCGAGGTATCGGGTTGCCACTGCCGCGGCTGCGCCCGTGCGGTAGTCCGTTATGTTGGTACCATCCATTACTGCGAGTGGGTAGCCGTTATGTGGGTCGCTGTAGATGATGGTTGCGAGAACGGTTGGAAGATGATGCTTCTTCTCGTTATCAGGGTGCACATTAACCCACTTGACGCCCGCCGATTCGTTGAACGCCGCCGGCATGGCGCGGAAGTCGCCGTTATACTCAGGCAGTTCGACGTATACCTTGGAGGGCATATTCACATTTCCTTTGCCGCGCTCCCTGAAAACGTCTTCAACCGCATCTATTACCATGCGCATGTTCAGGAGTTCTTTGACCGTTTCAGCGTCAAGTATTAACGTACCCATAAAACTGCACACCCCCAAGAATTGAAACCGACATGCCACTGGTCTGCTGACCAGTGGTTCTTCACATAAAGCCGTGAATTTAACCTCAAATTACACTGTAGCGCCTTTTAAATATGACTATTTATCCATATACCGCACTAGGGCTGTACGGCATCAGGTGTACGGCATAGGAGTACAGCCATTAGTTACGCCGTTTCACACAACGCCATAGTTAATGTTTTATCGTGGTAGCATAATAAATGACAGAATATCAGCAGGCTATTTCAACAGGCGGCTATTTCAACAGGCCATTCATTCTGCTAAATTAAGGAGCGAATCGGTAATGCCCCCAATAATGCAGGTAGCTCTTGACCTGACCGAACTTGATAGAGGCATCCAGATCGCGCGAGAGGCATTCGAGGGAGGCGCCGACTGGATAGAAGCGGGAACGCCCCTCATCAAGAGCGCGGGCATGGACTCGGTGAGAAAACTGAGGGAGACGTTTCCTGATAAGGTCATAGTGGCTGACATGAAGACCGCTGACACAGGAGCAATAGAGGTCGAGATGGCTGCTAAATCAGGTGCCAGTATAGTAACAATACTGGGGACCTCGGATGACTCGACCATCCAGGATGCTCTGCGGGCGGCACGGAAGTACGGATCCAAAATAATGGTCGATCTCCTGACCGTGAGTGAGCCGGTGCGCAGGGCGAAAGAGGTCGAGAAGATGGGAGTTGACCATCTATGCGTACACGTTGGCATCGACCAGCAGATGGTCGGAATCGATACGCTTGACCTGCTCAAAAGCATCTGCGAAGCCGTAAATATACCGGTGGCTGCTGCCGGCGGACTGGATGCCGAAAAATCATCCGTTGCCGTCAGCATGGGCGCAGGAATCGTAATAATCGGAGGTGCGGTCATAAGGTCAGCGGACGTTACCGGATCCGCAAGAAAGATACGTGAGAGTATTGATAAAGCGGATGTAAAAGACTACAAGCGTCTTTCCATGGAGGATGAGATTATTGAGCTTTTATGGCAGGTTTCAACTCCAAATATCTCGGATGCAATGCACCGTGCTCCATGTATGAAGGATGTTCGCCCCCTCATCAGCGGCAAAAAGATAGTTGGGAAGGCTGTAACGGTGCAGACCTTCGGAGGGGACTGGGCAAAAACAGTGGAAGCCATCGATGTTGCAGGCGAGGGCGACGTTCTGGTTATATTCAATGGAAGCAGGACCATAACTCCATGGGGTGAGCTTGCCTCTCACAGTGCAATGAACCGCGGCATAGTCGGTCTGGTCATTGACGGACCTGTGAGGGATGTGGAAGATATAATCGAGATGGGATTTCCGGTATACTCCACAGGTATAGTATCCAATGCAGGCGAGCCAAAAGGCTTCGGTGAGATCAATGCCGGGATAACCTGCGGCGGTGTGAAGGTCAATCCCGGAGATTACATCGCCGGTGATGATAACGGCGTAATGGTTCTGCCAAAGGAGCGCGCCTACGAGATTGCCAGACGCGCCATGGAAGTCAAGAAAAATGAGGACAGGGTGCGTGAGGAGATACGCAGAGGGAGCACTCTTTCACAGGTTATTGACCTCTACAAGTGGGAGAAAAAGCAGGGATAACCCCATTAACCGTCTTTCACTCCAGCCCCAGCACATCATCCATCGCGTATTCTCCTGGAGCCGCGCTCATTATCCATCTGACTGCGGTAAGCACTCCTGCAACAAAAGCATCCCTGCTGTGCGCCTGATGTTTTATCTCAAGGCGCTCACCCTCCGCGGCAAGCAGCACGACGTGATCTCCGACTATGTCACCTGAGCGTATTGAATGGACCGGTACATCCGTTCCAAGCGCTTCATCTATCAGTTTCTTCGCACGGAGTGCAGTGCCGCTGGGCGCATCTTTTTTGTGGTGGTGATGAGCTTCCACTATTTCAATCTCCGCTCCGGGCAGAAGCCTTGCCGCTTCCACTATCATCTTCCAGAATATGTTCACGCCCATGGCGAAGTTTGGTGATATGACCGCCGGAATGTTGGCACTTTTTACCGTCTTTGATATGTCCTCTCTCTGCCCTGGCTTAAAGCCGGTGGTGCCAACCACCAGTCTGACGCCATGCATAGCTGCTGTTTTTACATTCTCTTCTGCAGCATCAGCCGTTGTAAAGTCTATAAGTACATCAGGGCCGCTTTCCCTGAGTGCGGCATCAAGTTCTGACGGCGGCATTATGGAAACACCCTCAGTTATCACATCTCCAGCTTTTGCAGCATCCACTGCAAGGGTCAGTTCCATGTCATCGGATTCAAGGATTCGCCTTACTATCAATGACCCCATTCTACCGGCTGCGCCAGCAACTCCAACACGTATCATGGCTCCTGCATCCCTCGTTACAGAATAGTTCACAGAATATGAATGTTGATATGAATGTCGATCGATGTTACTTATTACAATATACCCATGGATGTCAGCGCTTCTATAAGTTTTACTTCGTTGTCGCTGCCGAGCTCGGAGAGCGGAGGTCTTAGGTGCCCAGACGGCATTCCTATGAGTTCCATAGCCTTCTTGACCGGTATGGGGTTGGTTTCAAGGAACAGCGCGTCAAATAAGGGTGACAGTTTGTGATGAAGTTTTCTTGCAAGTCCCATGTTGCCGCCTAGAGCTGCGTTCACCATTTCACACGTCTGACGCGGCGCAACATTCGCGCATACCGATATTACGCCCCTGCCGCCGAGTGCGATTATAGGTAGTGTCAGCCCATCATCTCCAGAAATTACGGTAAAATCTTCGTCTGCGGTCAGTTTTATTATCCTGGAGATCTGTGCAAGATTTCCGCTTGCCTCTTTAATGCCCATTATGTTATCGACCTTTGCAAGCTCTGCAACCGTTTCTGCCTCCATGTTTATACCCGTGCGGCCCGGAACATTATAGAGCACTAAGGGTATGTGAACGGCGTCTGCTATGGCTTTGAAGTGTTTTACGAGCCCTGATTTGTTGGGCTTATTATAATACGGCGTTATAAGAAGGGCTGCACTTGCACCCGCATCCTCTGCATATCTGGTAAGGCAGACGGCCTCTTTTGTGCTGTTCGAGCCCGTACCCGGTATGACAGGCACTTCTGACACATCGATGACCGCATCTACAACCTGCTCATGCTCTTCATGTGTGAGGGTCGCCGATTCCCCGGTTGTGCCGCATGGAACTATGCCGCTGACCCCGCCATCGACCATAGAATCGACAAGTATCCTGAGCCCTTCAATGTCGACTCTATCATCTTCTGTAAATGGAGTTATCAGCGCCGGATAGGTCCCTTCAAGCATCTGGTAAACCCTCTCTCTTCATCTTTGAGTTTACTTTTTTGGTTATATATCCAGCGATGCTGTTTCGTACCTTTTTACTGCTGATGTTGGCATACTCCATGACCTTTTTCTTGTTCTCGTCAAAGTCTGCCGTAAAGTCGTCAGGATATTCCGACAGCAGATTCTTACCAACCGCCTTTACGTAGGTCGGCTTTATACTTCCCATAATTGCACCTCACCTTTACAGACATTGACCAAACTCTTAACATTTATACCTTTCCCAAAAATGCCCGGGCAGTGCAGACTCCATGAGTGAAATATAAATCTTTATATCTAATACAGATAGGCAACATTAAGCTAGGCGGCATTAAGCTAGGCGGCATTATCAAATACAGCTATGTAACCTTACAGCCAGGCAACTTACAGCCAGGCAACCTTATCAAGTTTATCCAGGATTCTAATGACCTTGCCTGCCGCGTCTGCGGCACTAATGCCCAGTATCCGCATCATTGGCTCCTTACCTGTCCCGCCCTCGTCGTAGATAGCGTCAGGCACGAATCCTGCACTTTCTACTGCCATGCTTACGCCCCAGCTGAGCGTCTTGACGTCCCCAGGTTCATCATTGCGGCTGAAAAGAGCTGTTGAAAGACCTGCAGCCTCACATGCTGCGAGAATTTCCCTTGAATATTTTATGTTAATTGCACTCAGGATGCCGGGATCAGAATTCATGGCGGCAAGTATAACTCTTGTGATATGCCTGCTGGCTCCGAACTCTACTTTCCCCACCTGAACTGCTTCTTTGCCTGCTCTGACTATTCTGCCCCGTACTGCCGCAACATCTTCGGTGCCTTCGGCGCCCCCAATCGCCATACCAATGTTCACGCCCACTTCCGGCACGAGGGCAGCGAATTTGGTGCTATCCGCCAGCAGAACATCAACTGCGTTTTTTACGTTTTCCAGCACCTCCAGTCTTTCGCCCTGTGGCATATATCTCTGAAACGCGAAGCGTTGCTCTGCAAGACCTGTCGAATGCACAACATTCGCCTGTCCCGCGTAACTTCGTTCCGCAAGACTTGACGAAATCTTTGATTTCGGTTGTCCCGCGGAACTTCGTTCCGCAAGACT
>JAUWIL010000163.1 GCA_030605385.1 Methanobacteriota archaeon | reverse complement strand
ATAGTATCACGATCAACTCATATAAACTTGTTGTAAGAGTATATCACAGGGCGAAGATCCACCCTCTGCCGAAGATCCTATTCCATCTTGCGAAGGTGGCAGAGTCGACATGGTAATATCGATGGGGTGCGGCCTACTTTCCCATGAGAGGAATTTCGCACTTCGGGCAGGTCATCGAGCGACAGGGCACTCCTGCTGTCTTCTGAGCCTCGTACCTGCACTGGGACCTGGGGCCTTTCGCCCAGGACATCCTCGAAACCCTTCCGGTCGTGAAGAGAAAAGACGTGGAGAAGTACGGGACGTACAGGACGAAAGATCTTATATTGTCCCATTACGATCGATACGCAGAAACGATGTTCAACATCCTGGCGGAAGAGTGATCCTTCCCCCGGGTCCATCGGTTGCTCTCTGCCCCTGGGGCAAGAAAATCCTCCATTCGGTCGGATTTACTTGTGCACATAAAGTTATACTTTATGTGCAATAAAAAATAGCTAACGGTGAGGAACAAGTTTATTTATTGACAGTATTGTTTGAGTATAATCAGCGAGGTAAGTTCATGTTAGACGGTAACCTGAATCAAGTGTGGGACCAACTACGCAGCAAGAAGTCCCAATTTGATTATTTCATAGAAGAGATGCGCATTCAGGGACTTCGGGGCATCCGTGATTTGAACATGCGCTTTGCCTATCCGGTTACGGTCCTCTCAGGACCAAACGCCTGTGGCAAGTCTACCATATTATTCGCCCTGGCCTGTGCTTACAAGGTGCCATCGGGTGGAGTTCGCGATTTTGTGCCATCTGCCATGTTCCCGGACTTCCGTACGAAGAACACAGAATATCCGTCAGATAAACGGACTCATGTCAGCCTGGAGTTTTATTATGTCTATGAGGGGAAACGTTACCGGATGGCTTGGTCTAGAGGTAAGAAAAATTGGAACCGGAGCTATCTGGGCACCAAGGGTGGGAAGCCACCAGAGCGGATGATCTACTTGCGCACCATGGCGAACTTGAGTAACCCCTCTGAAGTGCGCAGTGTGCTTCAATTTGGACGGCGTAAAGAGCTGGTAATGGAAGAAATTACCGCGGATCTGTTGACCTTTGCACATCGCATCTTGCCCTTACACTACAGACGCCTATTCTGCATGACCCACAAGGGAAAAAATCTCCTCTTTGCTGAGCGAGATGATGTGGACGAAGCTGCTTATTCTGAATTCCATATGTCGGCTGGTGAAAGAGCAGTCTTGCGACTTTCCAAGGATATTTCTAAGCAGAAAGAAGCCTTGATTCTGATTGACGAAGTCGAAGCAGGTTTACATCCATTCACACAACAACAACTCATGCTGGAGTTGCAGCGTCTAGCTCTACGTAATAATTTGCAGATTGTAGTTGCAACTCATAGTCCTGTGATACTAGACGCTGTGCCCCTGGAAGGTCGCATCTTCCTGGAGCGCACTTCTGACAACAATGTCGTTGTTCAACCTCCATATCGTGACATAATACAGAAGGCGTTCTATGGCTGCACCGTCAATAAATTATCTATATTATGTGAAGATGATGTAGCTGAGGCTTTATTGCGTGGGGTCATGGATGTGATTAATCCACGATTGAATCTCACACAGTCAGATATTGAAATAGGACGAGATACAGGCAAAGATGAATTCCCACAACACGTACGAGCGCTGGCCAAGTTCAGAAAACTGGATAGTTTTATCTTTGTGCTCGACGGGGATGCGCATGATAAAGAAGCAGAAGTAAGGCAGGCAGCATCTGATAACAGACAGTCGATTACATTACTTTTTCTTCCTGGAGAGGAACCACCCGAAAGCTGGGTATGGAACCAAATTTGGAATCATTATTCGGAATATGCCGAAGCATTTGGGTTACTTCCCGATGTTCTTGGTCGTAGCTTGAATGATATCAAACGCACCTATGATGGTGCTGCAGATAAGCCACGAAACATAGCCAAAGGACGGTTAACAACTCTTGCAGATAATGCCGTAGGCCGAGAAATACGTGAGATGTGCCGCGAGGTGGCACGTAAAGAGGCAGAACGGCAAGGCGGCGCGATGGATGACTTCGTGGAAGAGCTGAAAGATGCTATCCAGGCATGGCGGAGTAGATCAAAATAGCTATCTTCACAGCAGGACGATCTTCGTCGCCGAGCTTGCCATGAAAATGAGGACCCAGGCGGCCTATGCCTGCCGATTTTCATTCTTCGGACATGAGACTGGGTATCATGAACATTTACTCTGAGTACATAGTGTCATACATTATATACAAAAACATACAAAAAAAGGCTTTGGATGAGATCTTGAAAAAATCTACGGCAATGTGGCTGTCACTACTGAATATCAGATATATTATTATAGTTATAGTATAAAATTTTTGCGGTTGAAGTGGGTTTTCGGTCGATCCGGAATAACTGTAGAGAGGGGCTAAATAGATACGCCAAATGAAACACCGTACGATGTATTGACCCCTTCCAGCAGCTAAACCAACAGGATATTGAGCATATTCGCATAGGCTTCTCTCCTGGATGCCAGCGCCGAATTGAGCCTTGCATGCCCCAGAAGAGGTCCCCGGGAGGTCTCCTCTGTACTTGTACACAGTGCACCCTCCAGGAGCCTACCCGATGATACTTCTAGCGTAAATGGATACCGATAGGGATAAGACGAGCCCAGGTAAGATTTATAGGTTGAGGTATAAACCCTTACCGGAGAAAATCCGAGAGGTATTTCGATGGAACTTGACGAGATGGCGAAATGTTTGAAAGACTCACTGGATCTGGAGTTCAACCCCGTGGGGATCGTCCTCTTCAGAAGAGAAGAAGATATCCCCGGCGATGTT
>JAUWIL010000114.1 GCA_030605385.1 Methanobacteriota archaeon | reverse complement strand
CTGTATCTTGAAATGACATAACCATCGTCAAATCACCCCACTCGCGAAGTCAATTTCGATCTGATGCCCATGTGTCAAACTTGGGTGTATCGTATTTCGTCCCTACGCCGACTACGCTCACTTCATTCGCTGCGCATAACAGCGGATAAAAGGGAAATCAAAGATTTCCCCAAATTGCCTTCGGCAACTTCTCATATCCGCATAACGTTATGCGCAACTGCACCAGCGAAGATGAATGAGGCATTGGGCAGCTTGAAAATCATTGAGGTGAAAGAATGATTGGTACAGATACTATTAAAACAGCTATTTCCAGACTGGTGGCTGCAGCAGCTCCCAGTAAGGTAATACTGTTTGGCTCCTATGCAAGTGGCAAGGCTACGGAAGATTCCGATTTAGATCTGCTGATCATAGAGTCCCACATTGAAAACAAAGGCATGGAAATGGTACGTCTGAGAAATGCGATAGGCAGAATCGGCGTCGGCGTTGATGTACTGGTATATTCTCAAGAGGAGGTTGACGAGTGGGGGCACTTGCCGGGCACCGCCCTTTATTGGGCATTGAAAGAAGGAAGGGTAATGTATGAATCTAATTGACCAGTCGCGGCGTTTTCTTGCAATGGCAGATAGGGATATCAAGGCATTTCAGGTGCTTAAAAGCGCCCCTGAGATAAGTCTAGTCACAGTGTTCTTCCATGCCCAGCAGGCAGTGGAGAAATGTCTGAAAGCCGTACTGATACTGCGGGGGTGCTGAATTCCGAAAAACCCACGACCTGAACGAATTGGCTTATTTGCTGATGGATAAAGCGATTGCTCCGCCTCTCGGCCCGGAAGAATTGGGCAGGCTCAATCCTTACGCCGTAATCTTCCGCTATGATGAGATGGAAATTGAAACTATTACCAGAGATGAAGCTGAAACGATGGTAAAAACGGTCCGCCGCTGGGCTGGGGAGCAAATCAGATAAGAGATGTCATCTTGCAGCTCAGTATCAATTCACACCATATGATTGTTTTGGGAAACCGTTCTCATTCCGTTTGAGGTTTGGGGCAGCAAGCGTATTCCTCAAATCGCTGTTGCGTCGGTTACTGCGGCATCAGCACCTTATGCACCTTATGTTAGATAATGTAACGTCAATATCATGAAAAGTGGCTGGTAGGGTTGGCTTGAACATGCGCGGTTCTTTCTGCTTGATTATACCCAGAAGCGCTGGTGAGGGCGCTCGAAGGGCAGTACTTGAAATGGGGCTTCTTGACGCTTCGCTGAAGATTCGTTCGAATGAGGATATGCTGTCGCTGCCCATAACCAGAGAGCTTGCGGAGGGCGAGCTTCTCGACCTTGAACGTGAGGTTCTCGGTGCGCACGGCGGTGCAATGCGGCAGGCAAGAGGTGAGTTCGAAGAGGTGGAGAACAGAAAGAGTCTGGAAGACGTGCTGGGCTTCACCCCGTCATACGAGATACTCGGGGATATCGCGATACTCACCAACGAGGGCGAGGAGTCTAAGGATGCTGAAATAGGCTCCGCCGTACTGGATTATAACAGGTCGGTCAAAACCGTGCTGCGCCCCCTGACCAATGTCAGCGGTGAATACCGCACAAGAGGGTTCAGGGTGGTTGCAGGCGAGGAGCGCACAACGACGATCCATAAAGAGTACGGATGCACCTATAAATTAGACCTGTCAAAGGTGTACTTCACGCCGCGGCTGGGGACCGAAAGAGACCGCGTGGTCGTGCAGGTTCAGCCCCATGAAAATGTGATGGATATGTTCGCAGGCGTTGGACCTTTTACCATACCCATTGCCAAACGCGCCAGACACGTGGCGGCAGTTGACATTAACCCGCATGCAGTAGAATATCTGCGCGAGAACCTGCAGCTCAACCATGTGGATAACGTAACCGTAATGGAGGCAGATGCGCACGACGTGGTAAAAGATTATGCCAACTGGGCTGACCGCATCATAATGAACCTACCCCACAGCGCGCAGGAGTTCGTAGATGACGCAGTCGAAATCATACGAAGCGGAGGTACGATACACTACTACGACATACGTCTGGAAGATGACCTGTATGACGGTGCGGAGAAAGAGATAGGAAGGCGCGCCGAACCGCATGGGGCTGCCGTGGAAGTGCTGGTGCGCCGCAACGTGCGTTCCTATTCACCAGGGCGCTGCAACATCGTGCTGGATGTGAGGATTAAAAAATGATAAATACAGGAATGCATCTAAGAAGATTGCCAGAGCGCACAAAACGTGTGCCGCCGTAGCTTAGCCCGGTAAAGCGGCTGATTCGTAATCAGCAGAGCATGGGTTCGAATCCCACCGGCGGCTTGAATAATGAGGTTTAAAAGCCCACCTCTATGGCTGTTTGCAAAACGAAGTTTTGCAACCGTATAAAAAGCAGAGCTTTTTAGACATGTTGAAGATGTTGGATCAAAAATTTAGCTTCACATCCCGAAGCGCACCTTACCAGCCGTACACCTCTGCAACCACCTTTCTCATGTCATCTATGGGCATGTCAGCATGCGTGCCGTGGTATCTGACATACTCTATGTGAAGTTCGCCCTTCTCATTGTACTTATGAAACGTCGCATTATCCACCCCGTTGAATTCCACCGTCCTGATGCCGTTCTCTGCGCACATCTTCTTATCAAACACCGCGGTAGCCTTTACCCACCTGCCGTCGAGGCACATCTCGACATATCCATGGTATGCGAACAGATCAGTGCCCATCTGCTTCCTCAGCCTCTCGGGCACAAGGTGATTCCTGATGTCCGCAAATCCCAGCCGCGCTGGTATGCCAGCGGCGCGTGCAAGTGCTGCTAGCAGTATGGATTTCTGAACACAGAAGCCCTCACATGCTTTCAGTGTGCGGCTTGCAACCAGCTTCTCCACATCACAGGTAAAGCAATAGGGGCTATATCGGATCTCGTCGCGCGTGAAGTAGAAGAGCTTGACTGCCTTTTCGATGTCGTTCCCGGCATCTGCAGTAAGTTCCCCAGCTCTGGCTGTTATGAGGGGATTATCAGAATCTATGAAATATGTGGGTTTGGTGTATTCTTCCATCGGATGTGCACCGTCGATCAATACTTTCTCCTAGGTCCTTGTCTCCAAAAGTTAAATAATATTAGATTGCGAATGTTAGATTGTGGTTTGTGTCTGTGGTTCATGCTACGTCATGTATTTCGCATTTACCAGTTACATTTACCATTTACCAGTTGCCATTATGCCGTATGGTGGGAGCTGTATGGTGGACCGTACAGGGCTGAGGGCTGCATTATGCTATATAAAGTGAGTGTAGTTAGTGTACTTATTACTATAAAGCGAATAGAGTAAGTGTATTGTGTACTTATTAATAGGCGCTAAAGTGGAGGTGTGATAATAGGGTTATGTCACAGGGATTTGGAAAAAGTGCCATAAGGATTCTGGTAACTGTGTTGCTTGCACTTCTGGTATTTCTGTGCGCTGCACCCAATGCAGCTGCCGAGATTACCGACCTTCAGGTTGCAGGAAATCACATCTATGTGTTTGTTTACAACAACGGCACCAATGCAACCAGCATCCGCGTGGCTGTTGACGTAACTTCACCCTCGGGTGAGAGCGTGCGCCTCAGCGGCAACACAAATGTTGCTGCCAACAGCACGGGCAGCGTTGAGATTCAATATGAGTTTGAACGGAGTGCAACATATAATATCACCGCTATGGATGGCGTAAAGTCGCGCTCAACAGGACTCAGCTACGACAGTATTATGAATATCACATACCCCACTCCCCGTCCAACTCCTGCCGCGACAGGCACACCTGCACCCACACCGACCGCAGAAGCTGGGGGGGCGAACGCCACACCCCCACAGCTCAACACCACCACTGCTATTACCAGTCCGACGCCTTCCCTTGCACGCAGCATGCTGACATCAATCGGAAAGTATTCTGTGGCTGTCGGCAAGTTCATTATGGGCAGCATGAACCTGACCAGATGGGCGGTGCTCGTAGGGAGCATTGCAGTTCTGATCATTGTTCTACGCATCAGACGCACCAAGTTCCAACGCACAACATTCCTGAAGTAAGACAATCATTCAGGGGTAAATTTTATCTGCTCTGCGATTGAACTACTCTAACAGGCGCAGATGTGCACCCAATCTATTTCAATTGACATGACATCGAACAGGAGTTGAGCCTGCCATGAATGGGAGTTCTGATTACGGTCCGGATTATCTCGGCATAATACTCAAGTCGCTGAGGAGTGATATCCTCAGCCGCAGCGCAATACCGATCGTCATCATCAGGCTTGTGGAGAGTGTTATCCTGATGGTTGTCAGTATAGGCATTCTCGTGCAGATACGGTCCTTTGTCAGCACTGCGTCAGCAGATTCAGTGATAGAGCTAACCGATATCGCGTTCCTGTTCAGGTACCTAGGGATCCTGCTGCTGGGCATCATACTGTTCTTCGAGATGTTAGAGGTACTGCTTGGCAGCATAGTCATCAACAACGCCGTGCTGAGCGCCTCCAAAGAAAAGGTGAAACACAGCTTAGGAGATGCGCTATCTCTCATCATAAGCCGCCTTGATGCTCTTATCGTCAGCTTTGCGCTGATGTGGGTCATATACGGTCTGTTATCCCGCCTTGCTGGCATTGTGCCCGCGGTCGGGGGCTGGCTGAGAATGTTTGTCTATATCGCAGTGTGCTTGATGTTTTTCATCGTATATCCGTATGTGGTTGTCGATGGGCGCAATTCGATTGATTCGATTGTGTCGAGTTTCAGGCATTTCACATCCCACTACGTCCAGGTATTCGTGATGTGGATCATGGTGGCTGCCGTGAAGCTGGCACTGCTGGCAATGCTAACGATACCCATGATTATCTTGATGTCCCCTGCCCTGGTTCAGATTGCGAGCGATGACGGTGCAGCGGTATCTTCCGGCATGTTCAACGAATTGCTTATATCACACATGCTGTCAGCCGAGATGCTGCCGTATATGTTCCTGAGCGTTATGGCGCTTGCTCTTGGAATTGGTATCAGCTCGGTCCTGCAGTACGGCGTCACCGCCAGGTACTATTATGAGGCTGTGGAAAGAACTAATTTCGAACAAACAAATGAGTGAATTTATCAGGCTCTGTAACCGTATAAAAAAGCGTAGGTTTTTCAGACATGTTTGCAGAACGTAGTTCTGCAACAGTTTAAAAATCAAAGATTTTTAAACATGTTTATGGAGCACAGCTCCATAACCGTACGAAACGCAGAGCGTTTCGGACATGTTTGCAAAACGAACTTTTGCAACAGTATGAAAAGCGAAGCTTTTCAGACATGTTTACAGAGCGGAGCTCTGTAACCGTATGGAAGCGGAG
>JAUWIL010000004.1 GCA_030605385.1 Methanobacteriota archaeon | reverse complement strand
TACCATAAACGCTGGTGATGTGGATAAAAAAATGAAATTGGGTCGAGCGCCAAATGTAAACAATGCACTAGGCGGCAAAAAACTCCAAGAGATGTGTAGAATTCAACTAATAAAACCAATAGGAGGGGTGGTCGGAAGTACTACGGCCACCTATACGTATGAGATATTATCGGAAGGAGAAGAGATGAGAAGCAGAGAATATCCGAGTATATCTCAAGTATCAGAGCCAAAGGTTATTGCGGAGGAGAGAGATATCCCTGCGAGTATCCGAGAACTTTCTAAACTAAAGGATGATAGTATAATAACCAAAGAGGAGTTTGAAAGCAAGAAAAAAGAGTTGCTGGAAAGGATGTAAAAACCACTCTGTTAAATCAGCATGCCAGACGAGAGAACATGAAATGAAACCAAGTTTTGATATTGTGTGGAAAGACTTAACAGCCTTCGTCAGCCAAAACCCGGAGATTCGCACATTAAGTAGAGGAATATCAAACACGATTATAAAATCCACAGAGAATGCAATATTCGTAAAGTCTGAGGTAGGAGAAGTGATAAGGGAGCTAAAAAAGGAGGATTTCCGTATTGTCTGGGATAAGATCATTGGGGGCAGAAAAATAGGGCTCAAAGATATAACAGAGATAATAGGTAAAAGGGCAATAATTCTGTCTCTCTTAGCGCAACTACCTTATGTGCAGTATCATATCAAGCCGCGGGTAGAAGTTTACGTTTCGCGCATCTCCGCCGGCGATTGACTGCATAATCTGGCAGGGTTACATAAAACTTCAGAGTTCCACGAGTGCCACGAGCGCATTAAATGTAGAATAATAAACGATGAGGTCGCGGAGATGTGGATGCTTGAGGCTTACATTGCAATTTCTATGTAGATTCGTAGATTTGTATTTGTAGATTCGCAAAATCACTCCGTATACCCTTCATGCTCCAGCAGGTAGTTTGTTAATCCTCCCGCATCCAACAGTTCCTGCATGAAGGGAGGTATCGGCTTGAAGTCCAGCTCGACACTGCGCGTCAGGTTTCTGACAACTCCCTTATCAAGGTCGATCTCGAGTTCATCATCCTGGCTCACATTCTTGGATATGGCATCGCACTCGATCAGGTACAGCCCTATATTAAACCCGTTTCGGTAGAATATGCGCGCGAACGACTCTGCTATGATGCATGAGACATTACAGCTCTTAATCACCCACGGCGCCTGCTCTCTGCTTGAGCCGCACCCAAAGTTCTTTGCTGCCACTATTATCGGATTATCATGTTTTTTGGCATCATCGTAAAAGGTCGGGTCTATGGACTCGAAGGTGTGCACCGCGAGCTTATCAAGGTCAAGCTCGTCGTACTTGTACTTCCCGGATATTATCTCATCGGTGTTGGTATCGGTGGGGAAGACCCTTATTGCGCCGCCTTTGATAATCATATTACCAGCTATCCCAATCTCTTAGAATATCATATCATTTTAAGTGTATGGCTGATGACTTGTTATTATTGATGACTTGTATAAGTAATAGCCCAACCAATGCCCTGCAGGCGGTTCTCGACCATTTCACCGTGGCCGGGCAATAACCCAACCAATAGCCCATATAGCCAACGACTCAATTACCGACTCAATTATCTGCAGTAAATGGATAACGATTTAGGTTTATTTATCATTTTGCCTTTTGAAAGTACGGATGTAAAGCACTATAAATGGAAAACACATAAAAGGAAGGTGCCTATAACTTATTGAGATGGACAAATTGAGATGGACAAATTGAGATGGACCAATCCGCTATTCGAGCAGGAATCGCTATTTGAGCAGGTGCACATAAATGAATGAGGAAGATGCAGAGGGAACGCGCAAAGTGTCAATGCAGTATGACCTTGTCATGCTGCCGGGCGTGACAATGGATATGGTGCACGAAGCATCAGAAAAATTTAACGTCAAGATCGTTTATAGAGGAGAAGAAAAGAAAGAACTTGCATTGAGGGGGGGCAAGGAAGAGCTCGGGAAGGTGCAAAAATTCATACATGAGAAACTCGGAGAGCGTGTGAAGTATCTCGAAGAGAAGGCATCAAAACGGTTTAGCATGGACCACAGCAAGGGTAAATAGAAGGAATGCCATTGATCTGCCACCATTAGATCTGCTGTTTTTGCATAATGCACACATGTTTACAGAATCGGAGATTCTGTAACCGTATAAAACGCAAAGCGTTTTAGACATGTTTACAGAGCAGGGCTCTGTAACTGTATGAAAGCATCTCTGAAACGCAAAGCGCTTTCAGACACGTCTTGCAAGATTTCACCATGATTGCGTATCGGGCTTGCCGGGACTCGAACCCGGGTTAGAGGCTCACTCCAACCGTGTGCGCACTTGTATGCTATCAGTCTAACTCAAAAGGCTTCCGGAGGCCCCTGTAATATCCGCTATACTACAAGCCCTTGCACATTCAGTTAGTAATGAGGAATGCTTTCATATTTATAAGGTTATGATATCGGACAATGAGGTTTTGGGATGGGTTGTAACAGCATTGAAACCGACATTCCACCAGTTCTATTGACTGGTGTTTGCAAAATCAAAGATTTTGCAACCGTATAAAACACGCAGTGTTTTATACATGTTTGCGGAACGAAGTTCCGCAACCGTCTGAAAACCAAAGGTTTTCAGACATGCCACTGGTCTACTGACCAGTGGTTCTTCACAACGAGCAGGAAACTATCTGTCGAATGGCTGAGAATCAACATTCTGCTTTTGGTGGCCCCCCCCATCATGTCTTTGTTTTTAGCGCTGCTACTTTCTGATACAATGCCGGTATTTGGGAGGAATTGGAGCGCATTTCGCTGCAGGAACAGAAAACCCATATCTTGCCTATTGAGGACCGATAGAACTCGCAGAATCGACTACGCGGCGCTTACATGACACTTACGCCAAACTCTTTGGTCATGTACTCCATTGCTTCCTCACGCGCTATTTTATGTCTGGTCGGTATTCTGCGGTGTTGATGTATCTTGCGGTGTTTAATCCTGTAACCGGCACGTTTAAAGGATACGGGTATATCCATGCCGTATATACCTATCTTCGGGTCGTAGCTCATCCCGGGGAACTCTGTATGCTCAGCAATGCCGAATGACAGATTGCCGTTACTATCAAACACATATTCGTCGAGCACGTTCTGGTTGATGCCAAGTGCGGTTTTCAGGAATTTTACTGCTGCATCACCGCGCAGCGTAACCATGCAACCAATTGGCTCGTCCTTCTTTATGCCAAACGTCTGGTTGGTTCTTTTAGCGACAGTCCTCACAGGTTTCTGCCCTGTTATTGTCTCCATAACACCCTCTGCGTTGACCAGCATCTGACCGCTCTCACCAACGCACATATGTACAACTACTTTATCTATCTGGATTGCCCGCATAGGGGAAGCATTCACTTCAGGGCTGCCCCCCTTCTCATCGTCTATAGTGTCCTCAGACAGCTGTCCGCCGGCATTCATGATGCTGTACCCTCCAAGTTGACCTCTACTTTGTTCTCTCCAACTATGAACACGTAATCTTCCACAGTCTCAAAAACGCTACCACCGTCAGGCCTTTCTATCAATACCATATTGGGCAGTGAACTCCTGACGATGCGTATTTCTTTTATACTGCCGACCTCTCCCGAGTGCTTGCCGCCTATGACCATGGCCTTGCTGCCCACTCTGTAGGCAAAGCGCCCAACTATGCCCCCATCCTCCAGAGACACAGCCAGAGAATCACCCGTCTTTATATCATTATCTCCAATGATATTACGTCCATCATGCAGGTTGAGCTGAACCACACTGTCTTTCATGATAGTCTTATCATCCACTCTGCACAGCTTGGTCCTAGCCGCCTCCTCGTCGATCTGTGTTAGATTTATTCTTCCCTTGCGGTCTACCAGCACCCGGTAGTGCCTGCCGAGCCGGGGTATGGATATTATATCAAATATGCCGACAGGCAGTTTGTGATCCTTCATGATACGCCCATTGACCACTACTGAACCCTCTTTTAAGACCTTCTTAGCCTCCTTAGCGTTGTCAGCCAGCTTAAGAACATCTCGTATAACTACCATCAGGGCTACCGATGAATGCTTTGGGTGCGGCCCGGGTCTGGGATTGACCGCCCAGTGTTCAGTCTTGCGTTTTATGGGCCAGCTACGTGGCGCAGATATACGCTTCTGATGCTTGCTCATCTTGAAAACCTTGCCTCCCTCACCTTATCCTCCAAATTCAGCTTTGTAATTGTGACATTTGATGTATGTAGGGGTCTCGGGACCTCAGATCCATCAGATTTAACAACCGTGGCGCCGTCGACATATATCACGCCAGCGTCAAGCATAACGGACTGGACTTTATTCTCATGCCCAGTATCATCCCCCCTCATAATTTTCACTGTATCTCCCTTTGCCACTCTCGCACTTCGCTTTCCATACTTCTCAAAGAGTGTATTGCTGAGGTGCGCTCTGAGCTGCCTGTGTCTTCTGTGGGCAGGTGCCGAGTAAAGTGCTTTTCTCTGTTTTCTGGGCTGCTTTGATTTATTCATGATGTGTATCACGCCGATTACAAATAATTATTATAGTATTATCGCCGCTGAAGACGCTATTTTTGAGTACCGCTCTGCGACCTCCATAGCAACCGGCCCCTTTATTTCGGTCCCGCGTGGATTTCCATCAGGGTCTGTTATCACGGCGGCATTGTCCTCGAATTTAACTCGCAATCCACTTGGGCGGTGAAACTCTTTTTTCTGCCTGATTATTACGGCATTTAATATCTGCTTCCTGAGGGCTGGCGTTCCCTTTTTCACTGACACGACAACCATGTCCCCGAGTCCTGCTTTTGGCTGCCTCTTCTTAACTCCACGGTATTTCTTCACAGATATAATCTGCAGAGCTCTTGCACCGGTATTATCCACGCATTTCAGCATTGACCCGGTTTGGAGCGCTCTCGGAACCCTGGAAGCGAAACCTTTCATTTTGAATCCTCATCTTTCAAATCAAACGCACAACCGTAGATCTGCCTACAGTTTCTGTATTATAACAAAGCTTTTTGTCTTGCTCAGCGGTCTGCATTCGGCTATCTTCACTTTATCTCCTGTTTTGGCATCTATGCATTTGGGATTGTGGGCATGTATCTTACTTCTCCTCTTTTCATAGCGCTCGTATTTCTTTATCTTGAGTTCGTATCCCCTCATGATGACTGCGGTATTATGCATTCTGTCGCTTACAACAACCCCCTCCATTACTTGCCCCCGTATTGGGAGATTGCCGTGGAATGGACATTTGGGGTCCGAGCACTCCTGCTCGGGTGCAGGCACATCCAACCCTATGTCTCTTGCTTTTACTGCCATTCTGTTTCTTCACCTTTTATGCTTCTTATGTATGCGGTCCTCGGGTCTGCCGATAAGGATACTGCCATTGATTTCTACCTTGGTAGTATCGGGTAGGGTGAATGCCATTGTACCAGCATCTTTTGGGATGACCCTTTCCACACCATCGATGGAACGCAACACTATTGTGTTGCGCGTCTCATCCACAACTCTACCACCCAACCCCACCAGATTTTTATTGGTGCTTTTGACCACTCTTGCCTCAAGACCTATTAATTCGTGGTATGGCAGATTGTTTTTAGATATCGTCATGAACGGAGTATCCTGTTTCTTCAAGTATCTTTTTAATTTTTCCTTTGTGATTGCCCTGCAGTTCTATGCGCCCATCCTTTATGGTGCCTCCGCACGCACATTTGGATTTTAGCATTTTGGTCAGTTCGTTCAGGTCAATACTCTTGTCGTCAATCCCGCTAACGATTGTTATCAGTTTTCCAAAGCGCCTTGTGGCCGTTGTTATTCGGACGCGCTGAGACTCCTTGACGATTTCCTCACAGACGCAAAGGTCCTCGGGAAGCCCGCATTTGTCGCAAACCACCATTATTTCTGGTTTTCCTCCATCAGTTCCTTTTCTATCGTTTTGATTCTTGCGATTGTTCTTCTTATTTCTCTTATCCTGCCTGGATTCTCAGGCGCTCCACCTGCTGAAGATACGGCTCTTTCACGCATGAGTTCATCCCACATACTGTCCAACTGTCCAAATCTTTCCGCAGATGTCATTTTTCTAATCTCATCTGGCCTGAGTATTACCATCACTCATCACCCTTATCTTTCTCTGCCTCATCACCTGCTATAATAACATCTTCTTTCGACGGAGCATCTTCAGTCAGCTCTTTATCACCTGCTCCAGTAACATCTTTTTTCGACGGAGCATCTTCAGTCAGCTCTTTATCACCTGCTCCAGTAACATCTTCTTTCGACGGAGCATCTTCAGTCAGCTCTTTATCACCTGCCTCAACAGTCTCTTTCTCTACAGGGGCTTCAGCGGTCTCCGTTTCTTTGTCAACCTGAGCCGCGGCACTAATTTCAGGTTCAGGTTCTGCAGGGACATTGAGTTTAAAATTATCCGGAAGTTCAACACCACTTGGTATAATCCTTACCTGAACACCAACAGCACCCAGCTTCTTTTTAGCTACGGCGTATCCAATGTCAACGAGTTCTTCTGCGGGGTGGCCGCAGTGTTTAATGTAGCCCGAGATAAACTTCTCACTTCTTGAGCGTTGACCCGTCAGCTTACCCGACAGTATTATTTCACAGCCAAGCGCTCCAGCGCCTATAATCTGGTTCAAGGTTGAGTGCCCTGCTCTTCGGAAGTACCATCCGCGCTCTAGAGAACCTGCGAGGCGAGTAGCCATCATCTGCGCATTCAACTCAGGCATTTTGACTTCCTGTACGTCTATTTGAGGGTTATCCAGGTCAAACTCGGTACTGAGGCTTGTTGTAAGGCGCTGGATTATTCTACCACCTTTGCCTATGATCATTCCGGGCTTTTCGGCGTACACTGTTATCTGCGTACCCATGGGTGTCCGATTTATATTCATTCCACCGTAGCCCGCACGCTCAACGTGCTTGCCGAGGTACTCATTGATTCTTGCCTTCTTTAGACCGTTCTTGATGAACTCCTTCTCTATCGCCATCTTTTAGTTTCCTCTGTTTTGACCTGCTTTGGAGTATTTTTACTGGTCATGTTTCTGATATTATTATTTCGATATTTACAGTTTCATCATCATTAGGGGAAGCGCGCCCCATAGCGCGCGGCATGAATCCGCGCGTTGTTTGCCCTTTATGAGACGCGAGGTGCATTATGCGCAATCTCTCAGCCTCAAGTCCCTTGTACTCGGCATTACTCTCCACATTTTGTATAAGCTTCAGAAGCGCCTTTGCCGCCTTCTGCGGATATCGCCCGGCATCCCAGCCTTTTATTTTCTTACGGTGACCTACGTCGCGGTTATGCCTCTTGAATGGAACTGCCCTTTTCATATTTATTACTTCTTCAAGATACTTCCTTGCATCTACGATGCGCATACCCCGGAGTTCTCTGCATAATTCATATGCATGCTTTGGCGAGATATCTAACTCATAAGCCCTGGCTCTTGCACTATCCTCGGAGTCCATTTCTATCGAGTATTTTATCCTGGGCATACACGTCACACATTGGATACTTTGCAATTTTTAATATCTACTTCAGAGGCACGAATTTACTTGATTTGGTTGCACCTATGCCCGCGCTACCGTGAGTAATCCTCTTACGGGTCAAGGCAAATTCTCCCAGATAGTGTCCGATCATTTCCGGTTGTATCTCTACGCTGTTGAACTGCTTCCCATCATGTATCGCTATTTTCTTACCGACCATGTTTGGCAGTATTATCATATCCCTGAGGTGCGTTCTCACCTCGTCTTTTGTCTGAATGCGCTGGAGGAACCGCTTCTGCTCGCTGTTGAACCCTCGTTTGATTTTCCTTCTTTGTCGTGACGGAAGCACTTTAGCGAGTTCGCCCAACTCTATTTTCTGGAACTCATCAAGACTATAACCTTTGTATGCAAACTCAACTTTTTTCTTAGGTACTTTACTTGCCCTCTTTTTCCCTTTTCCTGCCATTTGAAATATCCATCCATTCTATAATTTTCCAGTTAACCTCAGATTAGTTATTGAATCCACATTACTTCAATTAATCTATCTTCTCCCTGTCCTTCTTGCAGCTATGCTGCCCACCTTACGGCCTGCTGGTGCACCCCTGGCAACGGTTTTAGGTTTGCTTGTGTGCTGGCGTCCGCCGCCGCCGAACGGATGGTCGACAGCATTCATTGCAACGCCTCTAACCCTGGGATATTTGGATGCCTTTGATTTCATCTTGTGGTATTTCTTGCCTGCCTTGACAAACGGCTTATCGACTCTACCCCCTCCAGCGACTACGCCTATGGTAGCTCTACAGTTTGGGTTTAGCCATTTAACTTTACCGCTGGGCAGTTTAATAACGGTTTTAGTTTCATCATGGGTGACTATGGTTGCATACACGCCTGACGCGCGGGCGAAGCGTCCCCCATCGTTAGGTCGCGCTTCTACATTGCATATTGGTACGCCTTCGGGCATCATTGAAATTTTTAAGGTGTTACCGGGCTTTATCGCAGATGTACCTCCATACGATATTTCCTCATCTATGTGGACCCCCTCCGGCGCAAGGAGCGTATGCGTATTTCCATCGTTGAGCTTCACCATGGCTATCGGTGCGTTCCTGGCAGTATCATGTATTATGCTAACCACTTTCCCGCGAATGGCCTCATCGCCATCGAACTTGAGGTGTTCAAGATTGGCCTTGAACCTGTGTGAGGGGGCACGGTATGTAGGACTGCCGCGCCCACGGTTCTGTGAGATGATTCGCTTACCCATACCCTAGAATACCCCCAATCGTGTTACAATATCTTCTGCAGAATCTTCCGGAGAAAGTGTCACAATCGCTTTTTTAGTTCCATTGGTCGTCATCATGGTCCTGACACTTATGACTGTTACGTTGAATAGACCCTCTATCTCGTTTCTTATTTCGTGCTTTCCGGCTCTCGAGTCGACAATAAAGTGGAGTGAATTGGATTCATCCATGGATAATGTACCCTTCTCGGTTATGTGAGGGTACTTAATGACTCTGGCCGCCCCCTTCATGTGTACAACCCCTCCAATGCATTTACGGCAGATTCGGTCCAGACTGTCAAGCGACCTGCATGCGTTCCTGGCGCCAGAAGTTCCGCGTTTAAGCAGTCCACGCTTACGACATCCACTCCGCTTAGGTTGCGGGCAGCCTTGAACAGACTGCAGTTTTTAGAAGTCACAAAAAGGATGCTTTTCCTTTTCTTGTATTTTCTCCCGCGCAGCTTACCTCTTCCAGCCCGTATAGTGCGTCCCCTCTTGGCGCGGAGCACATCTTTCCACAGGTTGATGGTCTCCAGGATATCGCGTACATCGTTTGTCCTGGCTATATCTTCTATCTTGTCTTCGATAATTATGGGTAACTGTAACTCGGGGTTGAACTTGTGACCACGTGCCGAAATCAACTCTGAACTTGTGGTTGCACCTATGGCGGAGCGTATGGCCTTACGCCGCTCTTTTGTGTTAATCTTCTCGGATAGCACCTTTTCGGCTTTGGGCGGATGAGCTCTCCGTCCCCCCCTTGTCTGGGGTGCCCTTGCAGCCCGACTGCTGTTGTTGAGCCTTGCGACTCTTGACGCGCCGCGTCCGGTACCCCACCCCTTTGCTGATGTTAAAAGTCCTGCCAGAGGGCTGACCCCATATGGTTGCAGCCTGTTGGCCTGCGCTGCCAGAACCGCCCTCTTTATCAGGTCAGGCCTGTAATCCTCTGTGAATGTGTATGGGAGACTGATAGCGCCCTTCACGTTGCCGCTGATATCTATTACCTTACCCTCCAATAACCGTCACCCCTGCTTCGATTCCAAACTGATATAGGTTATATCTGGTTCGGCGCCAATATAGCGGCCTGTAGGGCGGATCGCACCCCTCATCCGCACAAGCCGCTTTGATGGGCCAGGTACAGAGCCCTTTATAATTACGTACGGATTGGTTACCACACCGTACTTTGTGAAGCCCCCATCAGGTGTCGCAGATTCTCCATCATCACCAATCATCATAATTCGCTTGTTAAACTCAGTTCTCTGGTGGTATCCAGTCTGCCCCAGCTGTGGCACCGTCCACCTTACACGGGCCGGATGCCACGGACCGATATTGCCTATATGCCTCCCTTTGCTCGAGCGGTACGCTTTACGATCCTGTATTATGGTTCCCCAGCGTTTTACAGGTCCTTGAGTACCTTTGCCTTTAGTGACTGCTGAAACATCTATCACATCGCCATTGTTAAACACATCTGATATGTGCATCTCGCCTCCGAGGATGCTTTTAGAATAATTGAACATATCCTGAACGCTTCCACCAACTATATTTATCTCCATTGTTTCGGCTTTTTTCTTGGGTACTCCTTTAACGTGCTTAGGCATGGCCTTTACTATGACCCTTATTACATTGATTTTGCCATCCGTTACTGCACTCTCTATTTCTGGAAGTCTCTCATCCCGCTTTTCATCATCAGCATGCACTTCACCAATTATCCTGAGTCCGTATGCAGTTTTGGAATAACATCTGATACCGTCAATTTTCATCGGAGGGGTCTCGATAACAGTTACAGGTACACTTATTTCTGTACCCTCAGTAAGGCTGTTAGACTTATCGTCGACTTTAATTATATGTGTCATGCCAGCTTTGTATCCTGCGAATCCCCCAACTCGAGGAGAGTCCCCGCTGCTGATCCATGATCGCACACGCGCAATCTGACTGAGAGCCCTCTTGCGCGGGCTGAATGCAAGTGATCCCCTTCTAGGTCTGTGTCTTTTAGTCATCTATTTTTCACCACTGCCCAAACACAATGCAGAACTTGTATGGGCGGCGAATCGTGCACCTTACAACACTGCCGTACATTGCTTTTAAGTTTTGCTTTTTTACCATCTCTGATACCTCATTTCATATACGCCCGAGTCGGGATTCGAACCCGAGTCGAAGCCTCGACAGGGCTTCATGATAGGCCTCTACATTACCCAGGCTTGAAATACATCCCGCCTCCCGTATTCGTACGGGGGGAAGCGCGGTATCTGGCTAGTTTTGTTAATGCGAAGCATTCACGAATCCTCGCGAATGCAAGACACTCGCAAGATTTTGCGGAACGCAGTTCCGCGAGACAGCGTGGAGCAAAGTTCCACGAGTCTCGCGAAATCAGAGATTTCGCAAGACATGTGAAGGCTACGCTTTCGCCAAGTTTTGCGAATGCGGTTCCGCAGGCAAGGCGGGCAGTAGCCGCCACATTACATTTTGCGAATGTAAAGGCACTTGATAGGTGCGGTAAATAGCGCAGGCGAACACATCTATCTCACCGGCGCTGAACTTACTACAGCCGCGCACTCTACCAGGCTGAGTTAAGGCGGGATTGGTTGACAGCGGCACATATGGGCAGCGCATATACATATAGTAACGCATATGTGCGGAACAGCATATGTGCGAGATGGTATCATCATAAAACATGGTATGTGATATATATCCTTTTCGCAATGAGGGGTAGCAGGGGCAGTCGGAGAGGGCAGTTGAGTGAGGGCAGTTGAGTGAGGGCAGTTGAGTAGTAGTGTATGAAGGTGCAAAAGTGGTGTGATTTTCACATCTTGCGGACGCAGGCCGCGAGACAGATAAAATCTATGATTTTAACAAGTCTTGCGAAATCGGAGATTTCGCGAGGCAACCGAAAGCTTTGCTTTCGGTAAGTCTAGCGGACGCAGTCCGCAAGACAGGCGAATGCTACGCATTCGACAAGTGCGCAGAACTGGCGCAAAATCTTTCGTTCAATCTCATTTTTTGTGCAGAACCATAAGCTTTATGAAGGGATATAACAATGGATATGAAACCAACTGAAGCTAACCAGTTTGGATAGCGTTCTTGCTTGGAGGATGTAGTTTGGCTAGGAAGACAAGGGCAGGTAAGGCAAAAGCATCTGGGTGGAAGTCTAAAAGGTGGTACAAAATTTTTGCCCCTGAGATGTTTGGCAACACAATTGCCGGTGAAACCGTTGCCAATGACCAGTCACTTTTGGTCGGGCGCAAGCTGGAGACTACACTCGGCAATCTGACAAATGATTACTCCAAACAGAACACGAAACTAATCTTCGAGATAACCGATGTGACGGATGATGCTGCTAACACCCGTTTCATGGGTCATCAGATGACCCGTGATTATATGAGAAGTCTTGTTAAGCGCCGCACCACGAAGATTGATGCATATACCGATGTTATCACCAGGGACAAATATAAAATACGCGTCAAGTCATCTTGTTTTACACTAAAGCGAGCTCGCACTTCACAGATATGTGCTATCCGGCAGATTATGAACAACGTTGTGACTGAAAAGGCAAAAGCGTTGGAGATGGGGCAATACATGCAGGAGATTGTGCTGGGTAAGCTATCTGCCGATATCTACAAGAGTGCCAAGCGAGCCTATCCCTTGCGCAGGGCCGAGATATGGAAAACTGAAGTGTTCTACAACTGATTCATGAACCCCCGCATGAAGTTCCGCAGATCAACCATGTCACTATATGAACTGGTGTTGGAGATGGGCCCGCCGCTGGTCAACGCTGGCCAACATAACTGTTAAATATCTGCGGAATCGGAGATTCTGCAAGACAGCGTGGAGCAAAGCTCCACGAGTCTTGCGAAAGTAAATCTTTCGCGAGATATGGGCAAAGTCCCATAAAATGGTTATAAACGGCAGAAACCTTTTTAACATATACTTTTTAATAAGCTCTTTCTGTGGTTATGCCCAATATCCATTGGGTGCGCACCTATTAACTATGGCGTACATATGGGGCGTGAAGATATGTCTATGTTAGAAGGATCAAATTCTGATGCAGCTGCGGCGAAGCCTATTAAGAAAACTGTTGAGGTAGTTGTTATATTGTTTGGTGCGGTGGTAACTCTGATGGGCAGCATTCTGGTGGTTGTGCTGTATGGTATGAACCTCACTACGGTGAGCATTTTACTCTGGTGTGGGTTGATATCTGCGCTGCTTTTTATGTTTGCCTTCAGCATGCTAAAGTCTTAATGCAGGGCAGCAAAGGTCATACTATCACTCACGTAATGAATAAATCCGTTCTATGCACCGTATTTCTCTACTGTAGAGGTTAAGCTTTTAGATATCAGGTTCGACTCCCCCTCATTCTCTTCTTTCTCTAATGTTTAGCACTCTTCCGTTTAGCACTCTCTTAGTGGTCTCCTATGCTGTGCAGTTGCAGTGCAATGTTTGTTACTGCTTTGTTAGGGATTATTTGGACCATTGAGAGTTTACACTGCCGCATCCAAGCTGATTTGTTGGATGCCTGGACTGTTGTTCTACTTTAACCAGCGTCAGAAAAACCAAAATAAGAAGGTTAAAATAATCAGGTCGCAAAGGTACTACCTGATAAGGAGGGGCTAATTATCGCTGGGGCTAACATTGATGCACCATATGCGGAGCACCAATCTCAAGAGGTCGTGTTTATTTTGGCTTTTAATCTCAATTGTCTGTTTTGACAGTTTTTGTTCAAACCTCAAACCTTAGGTATATATAAATATTATAGAATATGTAATTATCTATACTATTGTAGGGTATTTAACTATTATAACATATGTAGTTATAGCTATAATATGCATTCACACTCCAAACCAAAGTCACCAGCGTCCGGAAATTTATCACATTGCCAAAAAATCGAGAATCGACGGGTGAAAATCAGCAGGTGAAACAGGATAATGTACGCAGAGAGTTTTGCTGATGTGCAATACAAGGACTCAAAATCCAGAAATGTCGTATTCATCTCGACATTCATACTGTTTGCAATTGGTATGGGAATACTCGGCTCTGTTTACCTCATAGATGCCACGGACATATCTCTGTGGCACATTGGGCTTGTTGTCTTCTCGGTGGGTACTGTTATCATCAGCCTCAGCAAACTCGACATCTACAGGGACTGGCGCCGGGAGGTATACTTTATGGGCATCATGCTGCTGGGACCTCTGCTGGCATCAGTATACTTCAGCGGGACATTCTCGTACATCGACCAGTCGATAATATTCTTCTTTGCATCCATCTTTCTGGCATCTCTCGCCGCAAGTGCTAATACCATTGCCAGAAAAGACTGGCAGAGGCATGTAACATTTTCAATCCTGCTGGTGTTTACCATGGGCTCTATAGTTGGGCTTTTAATGGCGTCATCACTGCCGCTGGCAACTTCAATGCCGCCAGTATTCGTTAACACAATAATTTACTATGAGGCAATCGGCACATTATCTGCGGCTCTTGCCCTTTTGATCTCAGGTGCCGTACCCACTCGTTTGAAGTATTTTTTCTATGGAATGGCTTACAGGCGCATTGCTTATAAGTACGTTGGCCATGAGGTCAGTGTGATCATCTTCGTGTCGATGCTCTACGTTGTCACCACTCTAAATCTGCTTGTGCAGTAGACAACCTTGGGCATTTTTTTACTTTGTCAATTCGATGGACCTGCCAATCTGGTTCATGTACCCCAATCTTGCATGCGTCGGATTTGTAATCATAGGTCTGAGCGCTTTGGAGATGTATAAAGAATGGAGGGCGCGTACTCAACCTGTTCGGAATTCTCATGGTCATCATGCAGGTCCCATGCTTATGGGTTTGCGAGGCAAACTACGTACATCGAAGTATTGTACTGATGAGTATATCTTTTGTCATGGCAGGTATTGCCGCGAGCGAGAATGTGCTTGGGCGACGTGGCTGGGCAAAGCACGCAGCCATAACGGTTTTCTTGTTGGCGGTGGTGATGTCGGTGTTTGGTTTAGCCGCTGCAGTATCGCTGCCCATCATCTTTTTTGGCACAATCGTATTGTATGAAATCATGGGATTTGTTGCGCTGATGGCTGCACTGTGCATCTCAGGAGTTATACCGCTGTGCATGGCTGGTGATATACGTTGGCATGAATGCAGCCCGTATGTTTTCTTACTGCAATAATGTTTGCCGCAATCTACACATTAACTCTCACACGGATTATGGTACTATGCCAATAGTGACAAGCTAAAGGCTGCGCCAGTAACCTCACGCACATACCAAATATAAACATACCCCCTCAACATAGGCCCTCAGCCCCCCACTCAACTCCCCCACAGGAGTCCTTCGTATCCTTTGTATCCTTTTATAGAGTTATCAATATTTATATATCATAGCCGCAGTTAGGTAAAATAGAGAAGGGTCGGTTCTATTTATTGGTAGTGGAGGTAGTAGAGGTGATGCTATTTGTTTGATTTCGTGTCTGACATTTACAATAGCGTGATGGAAGCAATGTTCCCACCTTCAGAGAAATCCTATGATGATACGAAGGATCTTGGATACATTACAGTGTACATAATCCTGTCTATGGTCATAGGCGAGCTTTCACTCTACATATTCACATCGAATTACGGGCTGCCGTGGTGGTATCCGGGATTTGGCATCGGTTGCCTGGGCTTTATCATCCTGAGCCTTAGCGCACTGTCCATATATCGGGACTATAAATGGTTGGTGTTTATGACGGGCATTAACATGATGATATTTACGCTTTTTGCAATACTTGTCAGTGCGGTGCCGGTGCTTTTTATTTCGATAGGTCTTCTGGTCTCAGGCATCTTCTGTGCTGTTGTTGCGTACCTTACCCAGACGCTGGCTCGCGTGGACTGGCCTCGCTTCGTGTGGACTGGACTATTCAGTCTCGGAGCAGTCTCGTGTGTCGTGGGGGGGCTATGTATGGCTATTCCTGCCCCAGTGTTTCTTCCCGAGGTGGTTTTGCTCTTTGAGGTATTGACGGCGTTCCTGTCAATTCTTGCATTGGGTGCAGGGGGTTTCCTGCCGGTTCCAATACTAAATCATCTTGACTGGAATGAGTTTAGTAACATGTATGGTCCGCTACTGGCACTGATATTATGTATTCTGTTTCTGATTGGCTCGGTACCTACTGGTGCTATGTGGGCATTGGCATAGATTTAGTTAGCATACACTCTTGGCGTCTGTGTTTTGACAAAGTATTGGCAGTATAGTAGTTATGTGCTTAATATAAAGCTAAAGCATAAGGGATAAGCTAAAGCATAAGGGATACATAGTTGCACCCGTGTTGATAGAGCCAAAGCTTATGTTCTGGTACAGATTTTTATAAGAGAATTGAGAATTATAAGAGTACAACTTCTGCAGAATTCAGGTTATGAAACATTCTTCGCATCTTATTGAGGCGAATAAGAAGCTCCATAGTATCAGATGATTCATCACCATCGCCTGCAGTAGTTTCTTCACCCTCATCAGTTCGTTCATCTATCTTTTTAACTATCTCATCAGTTATTCTCTCGATATCTTCTTCTATATCTCCGCTTAAACTCATTATCACAAGGGGGGTCGGCGTGGCACCGCTTAATCCTTCGACATCAGCATCTGCAAAGGGATTATAGGACAGGAGGTATGCCGTGATATTGAACGATTGAGACCCGTCAACCGGAATCAGAACTCTGGTATAGGAAATAGAATCAGGGTATATCCCATCATCAAATACGCCAAACTCGCAGAGAATATTGGAATCCTCTACATAGTACACCCCCCAGCGGTATGTGGTGTGAATCTTTTCCGGATTTTCACATTCTTCGATGGTTACGGGCTCGTCGTAAACTCCAAAATTCTCCCCTCCGCGGTGAATCCATATGCCTGGCACTTCCTTTACACCGAGTACCATCCACCCCCCACTGATGTTGTAATCAGTCTCGAATTTACGCCAGTAACCATCATCGGAGACAACTTTTATGTCACCATGATCGACATCGGAATCGCTCACGTCGCTGAGTCCTGCACCGACTCCAGCGCCCGTGCCAACGACCATGGAAGCGGTATTTGAAACGACAGCGTTAGCAACCGAGGTGATGATTATTGTAAATAGTATGATAACAAGTAGTGTGGACGCTGCTGATTTTAACCACCTCTTTCCGGCACAGGATTTCATAGCCATCACCATATGAAAAATGCAACTATTAATATGTTCCAAAACATTTCGATAAATCCATTCCAAAACTATCCAATATCATCTTCAACAATTTTTGCCCACAATAATTCATTCTATTGGTGATAAAAGGTACGATATATCCTAGGTATGATATACTCTACATAAAAATATGTCCCTCAAGTGATAAAAATAATCCCCCTATATATAGCATAGACAGCCTAAAGACAGACTAAACCATGAACCCACACACAGGAAGCTCCATGGTATGAAAGGCGAAAAAACGAGTGACCACCCCCAAACAAATGCAAATCTCAGCGCAAATCAATCCCTCAGAGCAGGTTTGAGGAGTGAACTAATAGCTGTGCAGGAAGGCATACGGAATAAAATAGAGCTTGAAGATCGCATAAATAGGGATCAAATCAGCGTGATTGCCGGCGTGGACCAGGCGTTCACTTCCAACAATGAGATACTGTCAGGAATAGTTCTGCTGGACTACGATACAATGGAGCCAATCGAACGGAAGTATACCGCTCAAAAGGTGGATTTTCCATATATACCGGGATTTCTTGCGTTCCGGGAAGGTCCGGCTGTAATAAGCGCATACAGGGAGCTGGAGAATGAACCCGACCTGCTGATGGTGGACGGCTGTGGAATTAACCATCCCAGGGGTGCGGGGCGGTCGGAACAGTTCTTAAATCAAAAAAAGGCTGCAATCCGATCATAATCGCTCCAGGGCACAGAATATCACTGGGAATCGTCATAGGGATCGTGAAGGATTGTCTTGAGGGGCTATAAACTGCCAGAACCGACCCGACAGGCACATCTGTAAGTCAACCAGGTGAAGATGGAACTCAGTGCCAATAGGGGTTAGGGATTACCATCATTCAGAGACCGATGCCTGATTCTCGTCACCATTCTCAGATTTCTGTGCATCACTGTCATCGAGCTTCTCCTTTCCATCTGCAGCTTGATCCTCGGCAGCCTTTTCATGGCCGACAAACCGCTCGACAAACAGCACCTCATCCACGCCGAGATATTCAATAAGTTTGTCGGACATCATGCGCTTCGAGAATATCAGGCGCTGGTTAAAAGAATGGTGGTAAGGCACTTCAATGGATATCTTCTTATCTTCGATTTTAGCATCCAGTTCGGTTCCGGCGTATATGTCAAGTATGGTCTTCACTTTCTCTTCCGCATCCTCGATTTTTTCCTCGATGGTATAGTCATAGCATATTGTTTTTCCAGCAAATGGATGGTTGAAATCCACTCGTGCCCTTCGCCCAATGACAGTTTCAACAATGCCCATGCGACCATCTAGATCTACCTGCGCCCCAGGGCGCGGTCTCTCGCTGAACTTTGTTATGGGTACGGTCTCTAACAGTGCGGGGTTACGCTCGCCGAATGCCTTATCCGGGGATATTTCAACGCTCCCGCCGTAGCCCACTTCTTTGCCAATTACGTCCTCCTCAAATCCTTCCAGGAGGTTTCCCTCACCAACGATTATGGCTTTACTTCCATACTTCACATTTTCTTCGGATATGTCGTTGTCTTTGGCAGTTTGCTCGTCAGTCGTATCAAATATTATGTTGTCATCAAATCTTCCGGTATACAGTATTTTTATCATATCTCCTTTATCAACGACACCCATTAGGACCACCAAATCATAGTATTATTACCTTGGATTATTACATGCAGCTATGTAGCTTTTTTTTTCATCATCCGCACGGGGCGCTTTGGCGCTTAGCGATTATCATCTCAGCTGTTATAACACCTACTGCATATACCATACTTAAAACTATCGTAAAAAAACTTATCCGGCTGGCGACTCCATCAGAGTACCAGCTTAGAGTACCAGCTTAGCTATCAGCTTAATAAGCTTAATATTATAGGTAAAAAAGCTTGCCCGATTCAATAACCTTGGGGTCCTCAACATCTATCGCGTGTAGAATATTCTTATACATCCCCTTCTTCATCTCACCAATTACCTCTCTCCTCTTGTTCAGACCTTTTGCAAAGGAAAGAACTTCACTCATTAGATCATCGATGTGGCATGCCTTCATGACGATATGATGCTCTTCGCACTCATAAGCGGTAAGACGTTTTCCCATGTATTTCATCTCCACAAACTTATACATGGGAATTGCCTTTTTACTGATCGCTATCATACCCGGAAGAAAAGGTATTCCAAGATCCACCTCCGGGAAACAGAAGAACCCCCTGTCAGAGCGCATAAACCGAAAATCAAAGGTGCAGCTCATGATGGCCCCACCAGCAAATGCATGACCTGTTATAGCAGCAATAGTAGGCATAGGATAGGTAAGCAGTCTCTTAAAGAGTTCATTTAGATTATATAGAAACTTCTTTACCGTGGCCATATCATTTTTCTGGACAAAAGGAGCGAGCCATTTGAGGTCAATCCCATTGGAGAATATCTTTTCATGGGACGACCTCACAACAAGTACATTTGCACTGGTATCATTTTCGATTACATCCAAGACAGAAAGGAACTCACCAAGGAATGTAAAATTGAATAGGTTTTCCCCGCTGTTCATAGTAACAATAGCTACATTTTTATCCAGCATATATTCCACCATTGCCATGTGTGATACCTCCCATCCAAATTTTCGCTCAAATCATCAAATTACGTGCACATTACACATTTCCATGTCAGGTCAGGCATTTAGGGCTGACAAGCAGCACATCCATTATTTACAATGTTATAGAGAAGCTTATAGAGAAGCTGGGACGGAACTTAAGTATATGCAGAACCCCCCCTTCACAATAATAATTCTACAGGTCTAAACTATATATCATTCGCACTATCCAAACCACACGTTATCCTCACTCGTATTCATAAACCTCCAGGAAATGATCGTATTCCAGACCATCAAGATATATGCCATAGCGCTCAAGGGCATCTGGAAGGCTATCCTCATCATCGCTAAGGAAGTTGAGCGAGCCTACTAATATGTCGCTCTTTGTGTTTACGAGTACCCAGCGGTTCAGCATGTCTATAGCCTCCTCCACCGAATCACCATCTACATTACCCTCCCACTGGTCGGTTACGACCGCAATGTGTAAGAAGAACAGCTTGGCCCCCTCAGGCAAACCAATATCATCAAGCGGGTCAAGACTTTTGCTGGCTGGTCTCAGAAGTAGCTCTACACGCTTGGGCTGGAGAAATATAAACATCTCTTCAAGCTTGTTCAGGAGTTCTTTTTTGGGCAGGTGGTCATCTATCAGGCTCACAGTCAAAAAACCTCATCCGAGCTGCAGAATGCTATTTTGGATTTGGATACAACCTGCCATTTAAAGAGCATTGTATAAAAAAGCTTTCGGATGCATTGTGTGCTGCTGTTAAGCAATTGTATGTTACGGAAAATGTTGGCGTTAAAACGGATGCACGTATAAAACACTGTGTGTTTTATACGGTTGCAAAATCTTCGATTTTGCAAACAGGTATAAAAAGCAACGCTTTTTATACAGTTGCGGAACTTCGTTCCGCAAACATGGCGGAGTAAAACTCCGCCTGTCTTGCGAACTAAATGTTCGCGAGACAACCGAAGGCTCTGCCTTCGTCAAGTCCCGCAAAAGCTTTGCTTTTGCAAGACATGTCTGAAATGCGAAGCATTTCATACGGTTGAAAAACTGCGTTTTTCAAACATGCCTAAAACACTGCGTGTTTTATGCGGTTGCAAAACTACGTTTTGCAAACATGTCTGAAAAGGTAGCGCCTTTTCATACGGTTGCTGAACTGCTGTTCAGCAAACATCAGAAAGCTTAAACTACATGCGCATGCCATAGACAATCCGGTGGAGTAGGAATTGAAGAAGCTGATTTCCGCTCGCAGCATCCGAAGCATCAGAATATAATATAAATGGGCTACATTCGATTGGAGGTGCGGTACAATAACACGTAGCATGGACGGTGAGCGCCATTCCGGACACGGAGGTGACTCCGGAGAGTCTACAATTCTGCTGATACAGGAGGACACGTTCTCAGCGCACAAAACGGCTGAATTTGGTGAAAATGAAAGGGTCATACTTGCAACATCAAGGAAGGAGCTCCTGACAGGATTGCGCATAATGAACACGGCAGAAAAGAGTGCCGCAGGAATGCAAATCATATTGTGTGATGCAAGGGCGCTTCCAATAAAAGATGCATCTATCAGTACTGCATCCGTCCTATATGCACTGGAGCGATATCCCCAGGACAGCATCAAATCGATTCTTCGAGAGATCAGGAGGACTGTTCAGGGAAGGAAAAAGATATCGATAATTCTCAGGTCACCAGAAGCAGGGAGTCCGGCACAGGAGACAGACCAGATGCTGAAAAACATACTCATGGCAGCCAACAGGATATATGGGTATGACATAATGAAGTTGCCTGAACAGCTTGAAAAATCAGGATTTGAAGACATCACAATGGAAATAATAAATACGGACCGGGAGTTATCATCCGATGTTGTGGACGCACACATTGTAGCGGTACCTCTTATGATAGCTGAAAAACGTGGAGGGGATGAGAAGCTTCACAGAATGCTGCGAGAGTATATCGGACATATAAAAGAAGAAAAGGAAGAGTATGGAGGGGCGCCGCTTCCAGGTGTGAGATTTAAGGCGCTGAATACACGTATAATTTGAACATTATCAAGATGGCATCAGAGAATGACAAAATATTAAGTCCAATGAGTGCTTAAGTCCAATGAGTGCTATTTAGTTATAAGGTACATGAGCTATTTAGTTGCAAGGTATATGGACTAACAAGTAGAATAGGCAAATTAATAAATAACAGGAAATGCTACATACATAATTACACCGATAAAAGCAGGTATAAAAGCAGGAGTTATAGCATTGTACCCTAACAAGAAAGTACAGGATTTGATAGGTACCACGGTTCAGGTGGAGATGAAGGGAGAGAAATACATCCTCGAAGGAACACTATCAGGTATGGATGATTATCTCAACCTGTACATGGTCAATACTGCAGAGGTTATCGACGGGGAGAAGTCAAGGATATTCGGATCCATAGTATTGAGGGGTAACAACATAGTTCTAATAACACCCGTCCGGTGAAAGACTGTTTTTAGAGAACAACAGCGGAAGACCGCAAGCTATATAGCTGTATAACGCCAGAGTATATATGTTCTTGGAGATAAGGTTGCTGGAGATAAGGTTGCATAATAACAGGAGCCCATATAACTCCATAAAATAGACTGAAGGTAGTTGTAATTGGTAGAGCAGAAGATTCTTGGTATGGTAAGGGATGCCGATGAAGGCCTGCTTCAGAGCGACATCTGGAAGGAGGTTGGAATAGGCAGCAGCAAGTGTTCTCGCATAATGCTGAGGCTGGAGGATGACGGTCTGGTTAAAAGAGAGAAGGAAACACTTAATGGGGTTAACACATATCGGGTGTACCCCATCAGGAAATCCAGCAGAAAATCCAAAAAGAAGTCAGATTACGATTGTTTAATTGTAGACGGTGAGATCGCGCCATGTGCGGGATGCGATGCCGACTGCTCCCCGGAACAGTGCTCAAGTATAGGTAAGTGGATACAGAGTCTTATTAAAGAGTGAATGCTACTGCAAATGCTACTGCAAATAACTGTTCTTGATATGATACAAATATCTTGTTGTAATCAACAGCCGTTGGCATAATCATATGTTGGCGGTTGGATAGAACTGGTAGATAGAACTGATAATGGGTGGTGCACATCAAAGTGTCATGCACGATAATAGTCGGAGGAATTTTCGGAGATGAAGGAAAAGGGAAGATACTTGCACATATTGCGGAGACAGATGGAGCCAGTGTAATAGCGCGGGGCGGTGTCGGACCCAATGCAGGACATACGGTCTATATAGGCGATAGAAAATATGGTGTGCGCATGATACCCTCCGGATTTGTGCACCCTAGTGCCCGTTTACTCATTGGAGCTGGCGTACTGGTCAATCCTGATGTGCTGATGAAGGAGGTAAATGAATGCGGAGTTGCCAGCAGGATAGGGGTTGACAAGCGCTGCTCGATCATAGAGGAGAAGCATATAGAAGAGGACAAGAGCAGTTCATATCTTTCAAAGAACATCGGTACAACCGGCACAGGATGTGGACCGGCAAATGTTGA
This sequence comes from Methanobacteriota archaeon, assembly GCA_030605385.1. GTDB lineage: Archaea > Halobacteriota > Syntropharchaeia > JAUWIL01 > JAUWIL01 > JAUWIL01. The sequence continues at coordinate 10,123 of JAUWIL010000004.1, read as the reverse complement.
CCGCGTTAAAAGGATCGCTAAACAGGCCAAAGATATCGACAGTCTGAAGGACTTCATCACAGATGTGCCTCTAGAGGTCAATGAGGCTCTTGATGCGGGTGAGAATGTTATACTTGAAGGGACACAGGGATTCTATTTATCCATATATTATGGAACTTACCCGTATGTGACGTCGAAGGACACGTCCGCATCCCAGATAGCATCTGATGTGGGAGTTGGACCGACGAGGATAGATGACGTTGTAATGGTCGTAAAAGCATTCCCCACGAGGGTGGGGGAGGGCATATTCAAAACCGAGATTGGTAAAGAAGAGGCGGAAAAACTTGGTATTGCTGAGTACGGCACAGTGACCGGGCGTGCACGGAGGATAGGCTACTGGGATGGTGAGATGGCGCGCTATTCTGCCATGATAAATGGAGCAACAATGATTGCGATTACCGGTCTGGACCGCGTTGACGCATCATGCAGGGGCGCTAGAGACTATGACAAGCTCAGCGATAAAGTGAAAGAGTTCGTTGCACGTGCAGAGAAGGATGTTGGGCTACCTTTCAAGCTGCTTTCAACAGGTCCAGGTACAGATGAGATCATCGATCTGCGGTAGTTATATATTTTCCAGCATGAGTCCAGTTTGAGGTCAATACCAATTTTTTATCACTTTAACTTTTATCACTCAGGATATTCTGCAAAAGCTTTGCTTTTGCAAAACAGTCAAAATCAAAGATTTCGTCAAGTATCGGGGACAAAGCCTTCGATCATCTTAAAAAATACGGAGTTACCATCCTGCAAGATATCAACAAAGCAAAAAGGTTTATTTATTAGCATACTCACTTTAGAGCGGCAGTCATTCTCAGTCTATCTCTTTGCCGTGTGAATTGTATGGCCGGGGTAGGGTAGCGGTTATCCTATGGGACTGTGGCAAGCATTTCAGTTGCAAAAGTGCTGACTGAAAGCTTGCAGACATCCCACGACCCGGGTTCGACTCTCGGTCCCGGCCCTATAAAAGCATACCACCAAAACATTACATGTATGGAAGCTCAGCTTCCATATGGTTGCGGAACTGCGTTCCGCAAACATGGCGGAGTAAAACTCCGCCTGTTCCGCAAAAGCTTTGCTTTTGCAAGACATGCCTAAAACACTGCGTGTTTTATGCGGTTGCGGAATCTGAGATTCTGCAAACACCAATAAAGTTCAATCTGACTTTTTCGAAAGTTCTCTCCACGAGTACATGAACCGCTGTAATGCTGTTATATGGCCTGCGGCTGCGAAGAAGACCAGCATCCATCCGAACACTGTCAGACCCATTACGGGACTCTGGTGAAGATAGCTGATTGGCGTCAATATTATTACTATCATCAGCCGATCTGCCCTGCCCAACATACCCCCGTAGTCGCGCCCCAGGTTTACTGCCTGTGCTTGTGTACCCATATAACTGGATAGTAGTATGCCAGTTATGGCGAGCACTCCTACGACACCGGGAGCATGGCCTGCGAATATTATGCCGCAGATTATAAACACATCTGCATACCGGTCAACAACGTGGTCAAGGAAGTCACCGCGCAGACTTGCATCCCCCCTCAGGCGGGCAAGAGCGCCGTCGACGGCATCAAAACATGAACTGAGGCAGACAAACAAAAATGCCAGTAAAAGGAGGTAATCGGTCTGCATGGAGTAGAAATATGCCAGACCGGCTGTGAAGGACAATACAAGTGATGAAACAGACAGCATATTGGGCGTTAAACCAAAAGAGTTCATTGTGGCCGCTATGGCGTCAATGTATTTCTGAACGTACGGTCTTAGCGAGTTGAGTACCATTCAACATACCGTCCCAATCAAGTTCGAGGTATCTTAATACTAAGTAATAATACCAAGTAATGTATCTTGACAGATGGTAGATGGTACTTCAGCATATTAAAATTAACCGTACACGAACAAATATATCGATAGAATTTTCCATTGCCCAATCTTACACTACACTACAACTGATCGGTCCAGTCAATACTTCCAGGCTTAAACTGACTGGAGAATGAATCTTCGCTGTTGTTGCACCCCTCTACCAATTCATTGATGATGCCTTTCACTATCCCGGTAGTTTCCTCCACAGCCATGTCGGTCGTATTGACTTCGTACACAGCGGAGTGAGATTCAACGGACTCGATAAGAATCACATCTATAAGCTCTGCCTCAGCATTCTCATCTATTTTGGGTTTGTCAAACCCTTTATCATGAAGTCTCTTCCTCAACACTCTTGGATCGGTCCGCAGCACAACAACCGCATCAACATTTAGGTGATGTGCCAGATGCCCGGACAATACTACCAGCGGCATCTCCTTTAAATTCTCATGTACATAGTCATTAAGATCATTAACCTCAGCCATAAGAGATCCGCGAATCTCGTCAACACCATCATGGAAGCCCTGCTCGGCTATAACATCATCTAACTCCAGCTTTAACAAATCCACTCCAAGTGCCTTATGAACTGAACTTTTACCAGTTCCCGGAGTGCCTGTAATACCCACTATCAAATCCATATGCACCTCAACATCGCCGCCTGATAGAATGGCAATACACTAATGGTTCTACATAGATTCGAATATGGGCGAACATAATTATGCGCCTCAAACCCAAATATAGCCCTGAACATCGATTTCCCCAGATGCGGGTAAACAGTAGAGTGCTATGCACCGATATCCTATAAATCTATTTATATTAAAACTGCCAAAACCTGCCAATTTGTTTTCATAATATTCATAATTGGTTTGAGTGTATAAGCGCACATAAGTGCACCATACTGTATAATTTCGAGCCTATAAACGCACCAGTTACTATGGTAGGTACAAAACCACAACAAATCACAAAAGCATGTATGAAGAGTTGCTTGATCATCTTGATTGAGTAATGTCATGCACAGGCATTTAATACCTCGATTCATCTTAACCAAAAAACGCACGCCGCCAAGAGGGCTCGAACCTCTGACATCTCGGTTAACAGCCGAACACTCTACCAACTGAGTTATGGCGGCTTTCGATTCACTATTCGACTACCTTTAGCACTCACTTATTTGCATCTTTGTGTTCTTCTTTATTTTTCAACTCATTAAGCTTATTATATACACATATATCACGGGCACATTCTATGCAATCTCCTTCCACCGTCGTCGTCTGCGGCTCGCCCTTCACACCCATGATAACGTCCATCAGCTTATCAGCATTTCTATCTTCCACATCAGCGATTATGGTTACCGACCCTTCTCCCCCATTGACGCCACCTGCCCCAATGGGGTATGCATTAACTGCACCAAGATGGAGGAGGGCTTCTATCTCGGTTATTACATGACCGTGAACTGGCATGATTCCGATAGGTGCACCAATAGATTTGTATATGCGCATATTACCTGCATGTTTTGCAACTTCATTTATGCTTACAGGTATTGTCTTCTCAAGTCCAACAGGTATGATCATGTGCACGCCGCGCGCCATTACAACTCCCAGAGCTGCAGCAATGGTCCCACCCACAGGACTGGCAAGCATTACTCCGGCTGTTCCATTTGGGTCGATTGCGTTTGCGCCTTTGATGAACACATCATGCGGAGGTGTCAACTCATTGATGGCATCCTTGATGCCCGCTTCCTGCACCACCCCCTTTACTATCAGTGTTTCCACAGCCCTCTCTGACCTGGGCACTATACACGTCTTATTTGTCGTAATGCCCGATGCATAGCGCTGTTTATCTATTGTACGTCCTGTCAGTTCTTCTACCACATACGCATTGGTAGTTCCCAGCGCTATTGCTATCCTTCCGTTCTGCAGCGCATTCTGTATAATCGGATGCTTTTTTAGCCCGATAGCTATAAGCCGCTTTGATTCCGCGGGAGTCAGTGTTATCTGCAGCTTTTTCATAATCTTTCGCCTATGTTTGCAGAACGTAGTTCTGCAACAGTTTAAAAATCAAAGATTTTTAAACATGTTTGCGGAATCGGAGATTCCGCAACCGTATGGAAGCGGAGCTTCCAGACATGTTTGTGAAATCGAAGATTTCACAACAGTACGAAAACCAAAGGTTTTCGGACATGTTTACAGAATCGAAGATTCTGTAACCGTATAAAACACACAGTGTTTTATACATGTTTACAGAGCAGGGCTCTGTAACCGTATTGAAGCAGAGCTTCAATACATGTTTGCGGAACGCAGTTCCGCAACCGTATGAAAAAGCAAGCTTTTTCAGACATGCTCTACATCTGCTGAATACTCTTCAGCAGTGCGTTTATTCTACCCGTCATTTCTCTTAAGAAGGTTGCGGTTCTCTCGGTTGTAACTGCACCCTGCTGTGATGGTGCTATAAGCCCTCCATGCTCAAGAACGCGCAGAGAATACCGCACCTTGTGACTCGGCAGCCCAGTCTCTGCAGACAGCTTCATTATGCCTATTGGTTCCATCTCTTTTACGAGTTTGAGCACCCTGAGATGCCTTATTGTCATTTCAACTTCGCGTTCGAGTTTCTCCATTATCACAGTTTCATATCACCAACCACATGTACTTCAGAGCTTTAGTCATATCCGCGCCTGAGAGTGATTAATGGCATTTGTTGTTAGTTATGTTAGTTACTATCCTGATTTATTGCCTTAATCGGTTCTTACAGCCGGCTGGATTCATATGTGCTATGTGTGCTATATGTGTGCTATATGTGTGCTATATGTTAGTATATGGTATGCCAGTAGTTAGCCGCTTGGACATATATATTATTTCTCATTGGGATACATAGGTCGGGGCGCGTGATTGCAAACATGTATGAAAACCTTTGGTTTTCATACGGTTGCGGAATCTCGGATTCCGCAAACATGTTTGAAAACTACTTTATGCTGCCAATACCACAAAAGTAACCTGAGCAGTGGTTAGTTTTATTAACAACAGACATGCTAAGGATTAAAAGTATAGTATCAAGAATAAAGATATGAGAAGTGGTGCAGGCATGGGGTCGAGAAGAGTGAGAATAAAAGGCATGAAGCGCGGGGGAATATCAGGCGAGCTTCGCACCCCTCCATCCAAAAGCTATACTCACCGCGCACTTGTGGTCGGCAGCCTGGGCGCCGCTACCGTGTTGAAGGACTGCCTCATGTCAGATGATACGCTCGCCACCCTAAAAGCTTGCAAGGCGTTCGGTGCCGCCATCGAAGAAGAAGGCAGTGGAGACATAGTTAGAATTACAGGCGTGAACGGGGGGCCGAGCACCCCAGATCATATTATTAATGCAATGAACTCAGGTACCACTTTGAGATTTATGGTGGGTGTAGCTGCGCTGTGCAGCGGCAACACGACACTCACGGGCGATGAATCGCTTCAATCACGTCCGAACGATGTAATGCTCAAGGTGCTTGGTGATATGGGTGCCAGAGCCATATCCGAAACGAAGGACGGCAGGGCGCCGCTCACCATACACGGCCCCATAAAACCCGGTAAGGTAAGTATAGAGGGCGGCGTCAGCTCTCAATTCATATCTTCAATGCTGATGACATGTCCTTTGTTGAATGGCGATAGTGAGATCAAGATCGATGGTAAACTCAGGTCAAGACCGTATGTAGATATGACATTGGAGATCATGCATCACGCTGGAGTTGAAGTGGGAGAAAATGAAGGCGGCTTTGTTATAAGCGGGAAGCAGCATTATGGCTTGGGGAATTATACCATACCAGGTGATTTTTCGTCTGCCTCATACCCTCTTGCAGCAGCGGCACTGACAGGTGGTAGGGTGCGCCTGATCAATCTTAAAGAAACTGCACAGGGAGACTCCCGTATAATTGACATACTGCGCGATATGGGTGCTGAAGTCAATTGGGATAAAGAGAATGATACAGTCGAGGTACAGGGAAAAGAGCTGAAAGGGATAACGATCGACATGAACAGCAACCCGGATCTTGTTCCAACAGTTGCGGTCCTCGCGGCATACGCCGAGGGAGATACAGTAATAGAGAATGTGGGGCACCTGCGGTACAAGGAAACCGACCGCCTCAGCACAATCACATCAGAACTTACGCGAATGAATGTAAAGATAGATGAGCATTCTGACAGCCTCACCATACACGGTACACCAGGGCAGATAAAAGGCGCTACAGTATCCAGCCACGGAGACCACAGGATTGCAATGGCACTCACGGTTGCCGCACTGGGCACAGAAGATGATGTTATTATAGAAGGTTCAGACTGCGCCAGTGTATCCTACCCGGGCTTCTATGAGGAAATGCAGAAAATAGGCGCCGATATTGAAATATTGTGATGTTTATGGAGCACAGCTCCATAACCGTATAAAATCAGGAGATTTTATACATGTTTATGGAACGAAGTTCCATAACCGTCTAAAAGTTCCACTTTTAGACATGTTTGTAGAACTACGTTCTACAACCGTATGAAAAACCGTAGGTTTTTCAGACATGTTTGCAAAATCAAAGATTTTGCAACCGTCTAAAAAGCGTTGCTTTTTAGACATGCTTCGCATTTCATACATGTTTTTGGATTGTGGCATTTTGACTACCACAAGTTAAATATAACTTCTTCCCCATTGTATTTTATCGATTATGACGTCGGCTGGCAGTTCGTTTGGTAGATTATTTCGCATTACCACGTGGGGCGAGAGCCACGGCAGAGCCGTGGGCGTGGTAGTTGACGGCTGCCCTGCCGGTTTGAAACTATCCGAGGCGGATATTCAGCGCGATCTGGACATGCGAAAACCCGGGCAGAGCGGAGTCAGCACACCCCGTACAGAGGAGGATAGAGTCGAGATTCTTTCGGGGATATTCGAGGAACTCACCACCGGAACGCCAATTTCTATGATGGTATGGAACAGAGATGTTGATTCCACGCCTTATGATAGTATTCGTCATACTCCTCGCCCCGGTCATGCTGACCTTACGTACCTGCAGCGCTTCGGGCACCGTGACCACAGAGGGGGGGGCAGAGCGTCAGGTCGTGAGACGGTCGGGCGAGTGGCTGCCGGCGCAGTAGCACGCAAGCTGCTGGCAGATGCCGGAATAGAGGTTGCGGCGCACTGTATTGAAATTGGCGGCATGCGCTCGAAAGAGTTACCCCTTGAATATACAATTAATAATACTTACTCCAACCCTGTGCGATGTGCCGATTCAGATGCAGCCGAGCGCATGATCAAGCGCATAGAGGAAGCCCGTAATGCAGGTGACAGCGTTGGCGGAATAGTCGAAGTTGTTGCGGTTGGCGTGCCCGCCGGTCTGGGTGAGCCGGTGTTTGGAAAACTTGATGCTGACCTTGCAGGAGCAATCATGAGTATCGGCAGTGTGAAGGGTGTTGAGATAGGTGCAGGATTCAGGTCAGCAGGTATGATGGGCAGCGAAATGAACGATCCAATCGTGCTGCGGGATGGTTCACCGCGCTATGAGACCAATAACGCGGGCGGCATAATAGGCGGCATCTCAACAGGCGAACCTATCGTCGCGCGTGCAGCAGTGAAGCCGACATCTTCGATATCCAGGGAACAGAGGACTGTTGACATGAAGGAGATGAAAGAGGTTAATATCAGTGTCAGTGGACGCCATGACCCCGCTATCCCACCCAGAATATGTCCTGTGGTCGAAAGTATGGTGCTTATAGTGCTGGCTGACCATATGCTCAGCTCAGGCTTCATAGGTCCTGTAATGGTCAAATAAGAATTGGTCAAGAATCAGTCCATGGATTGAGCATGCGGTAATCTGCGTATAGTTTTTAAAGAAATACCAGTGCAGCTATGCATGCGCCGTAGTGGTCTATGGGTATTGAAAGCTCCTCCACTACGTATTTTATGCCGTCTATCTCAACGCCGCGCAGTTTCGCCATCTCGTTAACTTTCCATTCAAGGACTTCTTTCATGGCACGTCTGTTCATGTGCCCATGCCCTTCTGCAATGTAACCGCCCTGCACATCCTTACGGAATGCATATACTATGCCTGCCGATATGGTCTCCCCCTCGGTGCCCCCCATCGTGGCAAGAACGCAGTAGGTTATGCGTCCCATATCCAGCTTGCGACGGTTGACCTTCTTTATGCCTGCTGGCAATATCGAAGAAACCGTGACAATGTTCTGTTCACCTATGCCTGCATTCAGGAGCGCTTTGTCGAATGCATTAAGGTCGGTAACCTCACTGATAGCCTTACCAGATGTAACAAAGAAGCGTGTTGGTATCATTATGCATCATCTTTAGAAATTGATAAGTGCCATAGTCCCATCTCCGTATTTAAGCTTTTTTTAATGGTTGTAGTGACAGAAGGACGAAAACCATCTTGCATGTTTGCAAAATAAAGTTTTGCAACCGTATGAAAAACCAAAGGTTTTCAGACATGTTTACAGAGCGGGGCACTGTAACCGTATGAAAACCAAAGGTTTTCAGACATGCCCGATGATTTGCATAACTATCGATAACCGTATGGTGTCGACTATGCGGTACATATTTGACCGCCTCACACAATCTTTTTTACCATCTTGCGAAGGCAAAACTTTCGACAAGTCTCCCGCAGGATCAAAGATTCTGCAAGATATTTCTGAAGGCAGAGCCTTCAGATATCTCGTGAAATTTCCAATTTCACAAGACAGTCGAACCTTCGGTTCGACAAGTATCCAGAAAATAATGATGAAACCTGCTGTCCCCGGTCAGCTCGGGGTGGAATGCAATTGCCAGCAAATTTTTCTGTCTGGCAGCGACTGTATATTCATTGAATGCTGCAAGCGTTTCCACGTTTTTTCCTGTACGGGTAATCGCCGGCGCCCGTATAAAAACCGCATGGAATGGCTTATTTCCCAGCGCTGGAATCTGTAGGGGCGTTTCGAACGATTCTTGCTGCCTCCCAAAAGCATTCCTCAGCACCCACGTATCCATCAGACCCAGGAGGCTCTGACCTGTGCGCTCGGCAGTTCTATCACCATGCTTCGAGAGCAGGATAAGTCCTGCGCAAGTGCCCATTACAGGCACGCCTCTGGCAGTGGCGTCACGTATCTCCTCGTCCACTCCCTCTATCTTCATGAGGCGTCCGAGTGTAGTGCTCTCGCCACCGGGAATCACTACGGCATCGCACTCAGGTACGATTCCCGCGCGTTTTATCCTTCTGATCGTAAAATCTCTCTCGCCGCGCTCATTCAACGCCCTTTCGAGAGCTTCAATATGCTCCTCTACATTTCCCTGTATCGCTATCACGCCGATAATCATGGAATGGTCTGGAACAGTAGTAATACGCAACCCAGTTTAAAGCTTGCTAAAATAGTGGATTTAATGTGTATTCAAGCACAGAAAGTCTACCTATATTCAAGTACAGAGAGTCTACCATCCGCGTACCTGAAGAACTTCGTTCTCATCAAGGGTCCGTATGTCGATGCCCTTCATTGCATCCCCCAGACCCTTTGATATCTCTGCCAGCCGCGCAGGGTTATCATAGTTGTTCACAGCCTCGACTATTGCGGCTGCCATTTTCTCCGGGTCCTCGGACTTGAATATGCCAGAGCCCACAAATACGCCATCGGCTCCAAGCTTCATCATGAGCGCTGCATCCGCAGGGGTGGCAACACCACCAGCTGCAAGGTTTACCACAGGCAGGCGCTGGAGTTCTGCCGCCTCCTTCACAAGCTCGAAGGGCGCTTCTATCTCCCTCGCCTTCTCCATAAGTTCCTGATCATTCATGCCCTTCAGCTCGCGTATTGTGCCCAGTATAAGCCGCATGTGCCGCACCGCCTCTTTTATATCCCCGGTGCCGGCTTCGCCCTTGGTGCGTATCATCGCAGCACCCTCGTTGATCCTGCGCAGGGCTTCACCGAGGTCTCGCGCCCCGCACACAAAAGGCACGGTAAAGTACGTCTTGTCAATGTGATATTTCTCATCTGCCGGCGTAAGGACTTCGCTCTCGTCTATCATGTCAACGCCGAGGGCTTCGAGTATCTCAGCCTCAACAAAATGCCCTATGCGCGCCTTTGCCATGACGGGTATGCTAACTGCATCGATGATCTCACATATGACCTTTGGGTCTGCCATCCGCGCAACCCCGCCGACGCGCCGTATATCAGCAGGCACGGCATGAAGTGCCATCACCGATATGGCGCCTGCATTCTCCGCAATCTTTGCCTGCTCAGCAGTAGTCACGTCC
>JAUWIL010000155.1 GCA_030605385.1 Methanobacteriota archaeon | reverse complement strand
AGGGCGACATAACCGCGCAGAGGGTTGACGCCATCGTGAATGCCGCCAACAGGAGCCTGCTTGGGGGAGGGGGCGTCGACGGTGCAATTCACCGCGCAGCCGGTCCCGAGCTTCTGGAGGAGTGCAGGGCGCTCGGCGGCTGCAGCACAGGTGATGCGAAGATCACCAATGGTTACAACCTGCCCGCAGACCGCATCATTCATACCGTGGGCCCTGTATGGCGCGGCGGGAATAATAATGAGGGTGAACTTCTTGCGAAGTGTTACATTAACAGCCTCAGGCTTGCGACCGAGAATGGATTGAAAACGGTTGCATTTCCCGCAATAAGTACGGGCGCGTACGGGTATCCGCTGCGTGATGCGACTTCCATTGCCATGCGCGCGGTCAGGAGGTATCTCAAGCGCAATCCGGTACCTGAACGCGTGGTATTTGTCTGCTTCAATCATAGCGACTATAAAATTTACCAGAAAGTCTTCAAAGACGTGTTTGATTAGGGGTCATATGAAACGCTGCATCGGCCCTGCATGTTAGAATATAAGTGCTTCTGGTGCTTTGCCGTAAGCTGTGAATGCGACTTTGGCTCCATGTCTGAAAAACCTATGGTTTTTCATACCGTTGCGGAGCTTTGCTCCGCAAACAGCTCTAAACCCGCACTCCCAATACATGCCAGCCTCACGGAGAGTGATGAACCTACTGCCGATGGTAGTCCAGTATGGTGCTGGTATCACAGAGAGCGCTGGACCTAGCAGCAGCTAAAAGATGCACAAAAAAAAGAAAAAGGTGGAAATTTGGTACTACCACATTTTGAGGGGATGGATAGAAATACCAAATTTCTCCAACTAAACTGTTTATCTTGATATATATTAAATCTATCGGTGCATCTCTTCCGATACTGTTTCTATGGTATTCCAGGACCTGCGCACGTAGTTCGGAAGTGAGCTTCCTGTGCCCAATAACGCCTTAAGGTGCTCCCTGGTAAAGGAATCTGATGGGTACCCGCTGCCCAATTTAACACCCATATCCCGCTCGAGCCTGCGCATCGACCGATCGCGGTTCACCTTTGCTGTAATGGATGCGGCGCTCACCAGCGCGTATTTGGCATCTGCCTTGTGTTCCGATATCAGCTCTATTTCCCTCCCGTACTTCTGCCTCACGTTTTCGGCAAATCTTTCCTCTTTGACGTCTGCCGCATCGAGTATTGCCTTGTCTGGCTTCAGGTTTTCCAGCACTTTTGCGTATGTTATTACCATTATCTGGTTCATCGTCATGATTTTCCGCAGCTCGTCTATCTGCCGCGGCGTTACCTTAAGGACATATATCCCCTCAGCATGCTTTTCTATGAGCTTCGAGAGGTATTCCCTGCGCTGCGGCGTAAGCGTCTTCGAATCGCGAAACCCCAGCCCCTCGATGACGCCCATACGGGATTCGTCAACCATGACGCCTGCAACGTACATGGATCCAAAAACCGGTCCCTTACCGGCTTCGTCAAGTCCTGCTATTTTTATAATATCATCTCCATGTTAGTCCAGCGGCATTACAGCAGATTATGTCAAACACCATGTCTGCCCGTCAAACACCATGTCTACCTGTGTCCACGCAGTACGGGAGTGTTCAAACGGTGCTGTGCCATGAACTCAATGGCTCGGGAGTGCCTTCCGCCCTATGAACTCCGCCCTGCCGCCGAGTAATTCCTCTATTCGCAGGAGCTGGTTGTACTTGCACACCCTGTCGGTGCGGGATGCAGACCCTGTCTTTATCTGCCCCGTCCTCATTGCCACCGTCAGGTCGCTGATGATTGTATCCTCGGTCTCACCCGAGCGGTGGGACACAACCGAAGTATAGCCCGCCTCACGCGCCATATTGATCGCGCTTATGGTCTCTGTGAGGGTACCTATCTGGTTCAGCTTGATGAGTATGGAATTGGCTGCACCCATCTCGATGCCCCTTTTGAGGCGTTCCGTGTTGGTTACGAATATGTCGTCCCCGACGATCTGTATCCTGCTGCCGAGCTTACCATTGAGCCTCTTCCAGCCGTCCCAGTCATCCTCTGCAAGCCCGTCCTCTATCGACACGATGGGGTACTTTTCCACCAGTTCGGAGTAAAAATCTATCATCCCGTCGGCGCTCAGCCTGCGCCCGTCAGACTTCTCGAAAACATAATCCCCATCCTTGTAAAAACCGCTTGCAGCAGAATCTATTGCAAGGCTTATCTCCTCCCCGGGCTTATAGCCAGCTTTGTCGATGGCTTCCATGATTACCTTGAATGCCTCCTCGTTCGACTTCAGGTTCGGGGCAAAGCCCCCCTCATCACCCACACTCGTATTGTATCCTTTGCCTGACAGGACTTTTTTCAGCGCATGAAACGTCTCAACACCCATCCTGAGAGACTCCGAGAATGAAGATGCTCCGAGGGGCATCACCATGAATTCCTGTATGTCGACGTTGTTGTCTGCATGTGCGCCCCCGTTCAGTATGTTCATCATGGGAGTTGGCAGAAGTGTCGCACCATCCCCGCCGATATGCCTGAATAAGGGGATTCCCTTCTCGATGGCTGCCGCCTTAACAGCTGCAAGCGATACTCCGAGTATCGCATTGGCTCCGAGCTTTGATTTGTTCGGTGTGCCGTCAAGTTCTATCATGAATCTGTCAAGCTCCTCCCAGCTGTCCGCATCCCTACCGGCTACTTTTTTCGCAATTATGTCGTTCACGTTGCCTACCGCGTTGAGTACGCCTTTGCCGTTGAAACGTTTCTTATCCCCATCGCGCATCTCAAGCGCTTCATGCTCGCCTGTCGATGCACCTGAGGGGATAGCCGCGCGTCCGAAGGCGCCGCTCTCGAGCTCTACATCAACCTCAACTGTCGGGTTCCCTCTGGAGTCAAGTATCTCCCTTGCTTTAACAACCTTAATTTTACTCAAGAATACCACCAGCTGATGAATATTCATCAGAAGTTATATTTACAGCTCCCAGCAAGTTGCTGCCATTGCCCTGTAAGCTACACCCCGGGAGTATATACGAGTATGTTCTCATCAAAAATAAGTCTAATGAATCTTAGAACCATGCTGGCAGAATCTCACATCTTGCAAAAGCTAGGTTTTCGTCAGGTCTTAAACAGCTCAAGCCATATACTGGCTATGTCATCCAGGATGGCGGATGCTGCCTCAAGGCTGCCGGCGCCCTTGCCGGTCACGGTTATCT
>JAUWIL010000154.1 GCA_030605385.1 Methanobacteriota archaeon | reverse complement strand
TCTTCCGGAAGATGCTGAATTATTCAAAGAGTACCACGCCCTGATCGTGGAGTACGGCAAGCAGTACTGCAATAAGAAGAATTGTGATGGGTGCGTGCTGAGAGGAATAGGTATTTCCAATTGATATTGTGGATTTGTCCAAAGGCTTCTGCTTCATCCGGCGAAGACTACTGCTAAGATAATCTATATAGCACCTAGCACTATTGTAATATGGAGGATTACGATATAACATGCATGTTATAGTCACCGGCGGCGCAGGCTTCATAGGCTCGCACCTTATAGATCCGCTCCTCAGCAGAGGGGATGAGGTCCTGGTGTATGATAATCTTTCCTCGGGCAGGATGGATTTTATCAGCCATAATTTAGATGATAGGAACTTTACTTTCGTTGAGGGCGACCTGCTGGATGTCGATGGACTTAATAACGTGATGAAAGGTGGATTCGATGCAGTATGGCACCTTGCCGCCAATCCTGATGTGCGCAAGGGCACTACCGACACTCACGTGCATGTCGAACAGAATATAATCGCCACGCACAATCTGCTTGAGGCTGTGCGCATCAACAAGGTACCGCTTATTTTCTTCACATCCACGTCCACGGTATACGGGGAGGCGGACATAATTCCCACCCCCGAGGATTATGCCCCCATGAAACCGATCTCCCTGTACGGCGCTTCGAAGCTTGCCGCGGAGGCACTGATATCCTCGTACTGCTATACCTTTGACATTGAATCGGTGATTTACAGGTTCGCAAACGTGGTGGGTCCAAGGAGTACGCACGGTGTGATCTATGACTTTGTCACCAAACTGCGCGCTGATCCGGAGGAGCTGGAGATACTGGGCGATGGAACGCAGAACAAATCCTATCTTTTCATAGACGATTGTATAAGCAGTATGTTATTTGGAGCGAAGAAACGCGCCGAACGTGTCGAAATATACAACATCGGCTCCGAGGATATGACCAACGTTACTGAGATTGCGGACATACTGGTCGAGGAGGCGAGACTGAAGGATGTAAAGTTCAGTTACACCGGCGGAGTGGATGGCGGACGCGGCTGGAAGGGGGACGTCAAGACCATGCGTCTAAGTATAAAAAAACTTGTTGACATGGGCTGGAAGCCGGCATACTCAAGCAGTGAATCGGTGCGCATGACGGCAAGACATCTCATAGAAGAGCTTGGCGGCGTAAACCTCGTAGAAGGTGTGGGCGGCGCAAAGTAGATTAATACCTACGAACAAGAATATTATTGTTCAATTAAACAAGAATCCTATTATCCAATCCTGAACCAATTCTTTGGAGAGTTACATAACGTACCAAACAGATTTTGCAGGTGGAATTCTATTATGAGCGAGACATATGATGATGACCGTGATGATGAGCGCACGGCAACGGTCGAAGGGAAGATTAAAGGCTCGAAGCCCGTGAAGAAGTTTCGTAAGAACAAAGTAGTTCGCAAGGTACTGGATGGAATCGATATGCACTGTGATATGTGCGGAAAGCGGATGAAACCAGGGGGAAACTACACCAAGAGTTTCGGAGACCGTGAGTACCAGTTCTGCAGCATGAAGTGTGCAGATATGTACGACCCGAAATGGGACATAATACAGGACCTATAGAATCAGAACATCATTAGAATCAGAACATCATCAAAACATGCAGAATGTAGAATCAGGACATTATTAGAACATGCAGAATCAAGACCTCATCAGAACATATGGATTCAAGACCTAATGGAATCAAGTCTGCGCTGAACGCTTAGAAATGTCATCTGTATGATTATTTTCTGAGTATCAGAGTCACGATATCGCCGTCAGTTAGCTTGTAGTCCCGACCCACCCGCTGTCCCCCGTATCTGACGCCGTCTCCCCAGACTCTGGCGTACCTGAAGTTTCTCCTGAAGCTTCTATGTATCTTGTCACATATATCTCCGACAGTTGCGCCGCCCTTCATTATCATGGCATTCTCCATGTCAGCAGGCCTGCCCTGCGGTTTCATATATACCCGTTTGAAATTCAGCATCCCGAATATTTCATCCCTCAGTCTGTCTGTATTCTCCCTGCCAAGTGCAGATATTTGCAGCACATTTTCATCAGCTCCAAGTGCATCTCTTATAGCGCTGTCGGGATTCTTAACCAGATCTATTTTATTAACCAGAATCAGTGCAGGTACGTACTTCCTGTTGCCCTGAATGACGTCTATGAAGTCCTCTATCGTTACATCACCCCTTATCAGGATGTCGGCGTTGTATATTTTGTACTCTGATGCGACGCTCACAATTTCATCATTTGATATACTCGGTTCCCTGGCAGTACTGATATTGATGCCGCCGCTCTCCCTCTTCTTGATTGTTATGTCCGGGGGGCTCAGGTTTATCCTGATTCCGGCATCGTAAAGTTCCTTACGGATTATATCTATCTTTCCCATATCCTGTATGTCAAGCATTATCAGAAGGATGTCCGCATTCCTCACAACCGAGATGATTTCCCTGCCCCTGCCGCGCCCTACCGCAGCATCCTGTATAAGACCTGGAACGTCGAACAGCTGTATCTTTGCACCCTTTATCTCCATGGCTCCTGGTATGACATCAACAGTAGTGAAGTCATATGCGCCCACCTCGGATTCCGCGTTGGTCAGCGCGGTCAGAAGCGTTGACTTGCCGACAGAGGGGGAGCCCACCATTACCACGGTGGCATCGCCCGATTTCTTGAGACCGAACCTGGGGCCTGAGTGGCGCGTGCCAGATGGTTTCACTGCCTCTTCCCGCAGGCGCGCCAGCTTGGCTTTAAGGCGGCCTATGTGAACCTGGGTTGCCTTGTTATACGAGGTTTTCCTGATTTCATCCTCTATTTCTTTTATTTCATCCGGTATGCCCATCAAAATGAATGTTAACGTCAGACCTCTTACTAATATCCTTTCATGTATTGGCTTATATGGGCTTGTGACTTTTTCATGCTTGGAGCGCAACTGACTCTTTCAAACTGCCCCTTTCATATAGAACTTATGGGCTTTTCACACATGGGATTTAATGAGCCGGTTCATGCCTCTGGAGTTTACGTCCGATGGCCAGCGCAGATTATCAAAAGTGTACCTACTCAGGTTTTTTAAGTTCCCTACGCCTATTTATCTATCTGGAGTGAAACTCCCACGCCTAAAGGCGTGGGCATCTGATGTTTGCCGGATTATGCTACGAGAAAAAGAAATAGTCTATGA
>JAUWIL010000077.1 GCA_030605385.1 Methanobacteriota archaeon | reverse complement strand
TTTAATTGTCATTGCTGGAGACCCTTTAATTCCCGCAAGATGAAAGACAAAATCCATCCCCTCACATACCACCATGCAGTTCTCAAATTGCATAAGATTGACTTGCTTGAATTCTGCCTCAGGATGAGCCCTGGAAGGGTCGTCCAAAGAGGCAATTCTGACTTTAGCCCCCTGTTCAATTAACATTTTAACAAGTGGTCTGCCAATAAGGCCTGTTCCTCCTGTAACTAATACCCTTTTGTTTTTATAAAAACTCATTAAAATGGCCCTCTAAATTTATTTTCATAACTGTAAAACTCTTCATTTGACAAATCTAAAGGTTGCAGCTCCAGTTTGCTTTCTATTGATTTTATAATGTCAATTGCATTGGGATAAAACTTATTTTCTAAAGGTCTTGTAGTCGGACATGGAGTTGCCGCAAAACCTATTCTACTTACTGGTGACTTCAAATCTTTAAAACAAAACTCTGACACTCTGGCTGCCACTTCAGCGCTAAATCCGCAATTCAGCCAATCGTCATCCGCTACAATGCAGTGACCTGTCTTTTTCACAGACTCTAAAATAAGCTTATCATTTAAAGGAGATATCGTTCTTGGATCAACTACTTCTACACTTATTCCGTGCTTCTGCATAACTTCTGCGGCTTTTAAAGCTTCTACATTCAGCCATGAAGTAGCAACAACTGTTATGTCATTCCCAGAGCGTAGTATATTTGACTCTCCTAAAGGAATAGCTTCAGGATCTTCTGGAACTTCACCAATTGTATCATACAGCCATCTATGTTCCATAAAAATCACAGGATTGTCATCTCTTATTGCAGAAATAAGCAACCCCTTTACATCTCTTGGAGTGGTCGGCAGAACAACTTTCAATCCCGGGATATGAGCAAAAACTGAGTGCATACTCTTGCTGTGTTGAAAGCCTTGTCCCCAACCCCTACCAATAACAGCTCTTATAACCAGAGGAACCTTGAGCTTTCCAGCTGATGTATATCTACAACTAGAAACCATATTTACAATCTGGTTCATTGCTAAAATCATAAAATCAACACGGATATGAATATGAATAGGTCTTAACCCATTAATGGCAGCACCTAACCCAAACCCCGTCATAGCATCTTCTGATAGTGGGGTCCCAAAGCATCTTTCAGCCCCAAACTTTTCTACCAATCCAACTGTACTGCCAAATATTCTTTTATGGTCTGATACATCTAACCCATACACAAAAACATTTGGGTCTCTCTCCATTTCTTGCATCATGGCTTCATTCAATGCTTCTCGATAACTTATTCTTCTCATGCATATACATCCTTAAATAATTCGCTCTCATCTGGGAATGGTGCTTTTTGAGCTGATTTAACGCTATTATCAATTTGTTTGTCTATTTCACTTTCTATTTCTTGAAGCTCCTTTTCAGAATGAGCATTTTCTAATAGCTTTTTTCTCTGCAAAGTTACAGGGTCCATTTTATACCACCTTTTGAACTCATCCTCTGAACGATATCCAAATTTAAAATCTTGATTTATTCCTACATGCTCAAGATATCTGTAATATTTGAAATGGAGGAAACAAGGTTTATGATTGTTTTTTTGCAACTGTATTGCATTACAAGTTATTCTGTAAATAACCTCAGGATCCGTTGTTTCTTCCCTGAAAACATTGCATTCGAATTTCGAAACAATATCACTAATAGACCTATAACCCTGTCTATCAGAAGTGGGGGAATGAATCGCAAGCCCGTTATCTTCACAGACGAATATGATCGGCAACTCTTTCAGACATGCAAAATTCAGGCTTTCCCAAAAAGCACCCTCATCCAAGGCGCCATCTCCGAAAAACACAGCAACAAGTTTCCCGTTATTTTTCCATTTATTTACAAAAGAAGTTCCCATTGCTACAGGAATAATGGTAGCTACGACTGCAGAAGCCCCTAAAAAATTTAATTCCGAGGCAGAAATATGCATCGAGCCGGCTTTACCTTTTGCTACTCCTGTTTGTTTACCATATAACTCAGCAAAGAACCTGTCCGTTTCTCCTGTCTTTGCCAAATAGATTCCATGGTTTCTATAAGTGCCAAAAATCTGGTCTTCAACGTTCAGAGCCATGCATACTCCTGCAGCTATTGCCTCTTCCCCAATAGATAAATGTACTGGCGTTTTCATCTCGTCTTCCATATAGTGCTCTCGAATCTTTTCTTCTGTCTTTCTAATCAAATACACTTTCTTGTAAAGTTCCACATTTAATTCTTTTCTTTTCATCTTTTCTCTTTTTTATAATATCCCCGCCAGTAGTTCAAGGTATCTTCCATCGTCTGCACAAATTTGATTTCCGGCTTCCAACCCGTCTCTTTGTGAAATTTTTCGGTAGAGGGAATTTGCAACGTTACATCAGAAGGTCTCAGACGATTGGGGTCTACTTCAATTTTTATATTTTTAACGGCGGATAATCCTAATAGCCTATTTAACATTTCCCCAACCTTCATGGTTTCAACTCCACCAATATTGTACACTTCGCCAAGAGTACATTTAGTTACCAGCAACCAGTATGCTCGTACAGCATCTCGCACATCTGTAAATGTCCTGATGCTCTCTAAATTCCCAACTTTAACAACTGGCGGTGCCAATCCTGCTTCAATGGCGGCAATTTGCTTGGCAAAATTAGAAACTACAAAAACGTCTCCTCGTCTTGGTCCAGTGTGAGTAAACATACGAGTTCTTAAAGTTTTGATTCCCCAGGACAACCAGTATTGATAGGCTAACATATCTTCTGCTACCTTACTCACTGCATAAGGTGAAGCGGGTCGAAATGGCACATCTTCTTTTATTGGCACATCTTCCTCTTTTACCTGTCCGTAAACTTCTGATGAACTGCATATGTGAATTATTGGGTCATAATCAGAAGCAAACTTCAGTTCTTTCACTGCTTCTAACAAATTGCATGTTCCTATCACATTGGTGTTTAATGTTGCCACAGGTGATGAAAAGCTAAAAGTAACATAAGATTGCGCGGCAAGGTGAAAAATAACATCTGGTTTATGATTTGATAAAATAGTCTTTAGAGAGAACGGGTCTAATAAATCACCAAATTGGAGCGTAATTTTATCGAGAATATGCCTGATATTGTCAGTAGGGGAACGCCATCGTGCTAAACCTAAAATTTTGACTTCTGGGAAGTTTTTGAGAATATAGTCGGCTAAATGGCTACCTACAAAACCTGTTATGCCGGTTATTAATACGTTATTTATTTTATTATCTTTATTCATAATTCATTAATGTCCTCCTTAATATATATTAACGCTCCATGCTTTTTGCAATACCATTCATAAGTTTTTCTAATCCCCTCTTCTAAGGAAATCTTTGGAACCCAACCCAGCTTCCTTGATTTACTTACGTCAAAAACCTTCTCCTGAGTACCACCAGGTTTGGTTGGGTCAAAATTGAGCTCCCCTTGAAATCCAATGATCTCTTTAATGAGCAAAGCCAGATTTCTAATAGCGATATCTTCACCGGTGCCGATGTTAATAATGGAAGTCGGAGGCTGGAGAACAGAGGCTGACAATAATTCATCGAGGTTCATCAGGAAGATGCAAGCGTCAGCCAGGTCGTCAACATACAAAAACTCCCGTCTTGGAGACCCCGTTCCCCAAATCAAAACAGAGTTTTTGTCATGGTCCTGAGGCTCAAGGGGCGTTGCACTTGATGAAGATTCGCTGACCTTTTGATGCTGTTCACGTATCTTCGCTTCGTGGAATTTGCGGATCAGGGCTGAAAGGACATGCGAGGTTTGTAAATCGAAGTTATCGTTTGGACCGTACAGTGTCGCTGGTATGACGGAGATGAAGTTGGTGCCGTATTGACGGTTGTAAGCCTCACACATCTTGATGCCCGCGATTTTGGCGATAGCATAAGGTTCACTACTCGACTCCAGATATCCAGAAAGTAAATACTTTTCCTTCATTGGCTGGGGACAGTTTTTCGGATATGCACAGGAACTACCGAAAAATATCAATTTCTTCACTCCATAAAGGTGGGCAGCATGCAATACCGATGTTTGGATCATAAGATTAGAATAGATAAACTCTGCTGGATAAGCCTGGTTAGCCCAAATGCCCCCTACCTTTGCAGCAGCCAGGAATACATACTCGGGTCTCTCCCTTTTGAAGAAAGCCTCCACCTTTGCTTTGTCGGTCAGGTCGAGTTCAGCATGGGTGCGGGTGACGAGGTTGGTGTACCCTTCAGCCTGGCACCTGCGCATTAGTGCAGAACCGACAAGACCGCGATGACCAGCGATGTAGATCTGGGAATTCTTCTCCATTTATCATTTCTCCCATTCAGCAGAGACGACAAGATACTCGTCCAAATTGTCTTGCCCTAATCCCCATGAGTCATCATTGTAAATAATTGAACGCTTGCCACTTATCATATCAAGTACTATACTTCGGTACTGAGCATAACTCAAATGGGGAATCCCCATAACATCTAACCTGCTCCTTGTTGGAAAAAACTTGCAGACTAAGGAAGCCAACCCGCGTGCAACGCACTTTGGCCTAACCGCCCGTAAGCAAAAAGTCCCTAACCAGTTATGTTCGGGCCTTTTCCATATAGAGTCATGATCAATATGATAGATGCGCATGGGGTCCAGCAGGATTTCTTCCTTTGCACCGGCAAGATAGGCCATGTAGCATAGAGCACCGTCTATATGCATCCCCACAACATCGGTTTCTGGAAAACCATGTAGCAAATGCCACCTATCCTTTGACAACAACAGAAAATCACCACTTGCGTTGGTGTGAAGATATGGGACATTAGTTGAGCCCCAAAAACCGGATTCCAGACGTCTGTTGACGACAAGAATGTTTTTCTGGCAGTATGCAAGTTGTTGATCTAAAGAGTGCAGCAACGCCGCATCTCTTTTTACATCATACCGGTCAATTCGATACATTACGTCTTTGTCTAATTCCTCTGAAGCCAAGTATTCCATCAATTCATCTGAGAACAAAATGTCATTGGTGATGGACAAAATGAATTTCCCTCGTGCTCGCCTAATTCCAACATTGCGGGCAACAAAGTGATGCATAGGATACTTATCTGAGTGGTCGTAGCGCAAGTGGATTGAGGCTGGCACTACAATTATGCGTACAGAACAGAAATTCGACCGTTTTGGCCACGGGAATACATCCTTTATGAGCGGTCTACCGGAAAGTGGATTCCACTCGACCAATATGAGTTCTGATCTAAGATGGTGCCTCTCTGCCTGTACCAATATTCCATTAATGCATGCCTTAAGACGGGTATAATAATTGTCATTTCGTGAGTATACGATAATACTCAAATATGGATTTTCGTTTTTATTGATGATCATAGTTCCTTCGTATGTCTTCAGTTTAGTTGAACAGTATGCCAATCCAGAAGAGGACGCACTGCACCGAGCCATTTACCTGTGAATTCTTTTCGCATCATTCCCGTGTCTTGAACACTGAATGACAGGATATCTTTAATAACAATGATATTATCGCTTAGCGTCTCATTAATAAATACGGATACACTATGTGGACCATCATTCAAGAAACAGCTTGGAATAATACATGATGTTCGAAATAATCCACGAGGATAAGGGCGAGCATACCATAGGTCTGGAGTAAGAGAAGCGGAGGGATAGTTTGCTGAAGTAAGTATGCAGACACCCATTGAATTGTGAATATGGATGGATACATGTCGTCTACCATTGGCTTCTAAATTCCAGTAATCTACCTCAATACGAAACTCCTTTGAGATGTCTACCACTCCGGTGACACGACCCTCAGAAACAACACGCACTGCTTTGAGATGTGCTCGTTCATCACCAGGGGCTGTATCTGGAGAAGCCCAACACACTTCTCCGTTTTGCTCTCCGCCCAAGTCCAGGTATTTATTTATAACATCAGTAATACTGCCTTCCATCGAAATTTGTCCTGATTCTAATAAAATCCCTCTGGTACACAGATTTTGAATACTAAGCATATTATGACTCACAAACAGCACAGTTCTTCCACCCTCTGAAACATCTTTCATCTTCCCCAGGCACTTCTTCTGAAACTCTGCATCCCCAACCGATAGCACCTCATCCACCAGCAAGATTTCCGGTTCCAGATGTGCTGCAACGGAAAAGGCAAGCCGCACGTACATCCCACTTGAATATCTCTTAACAGGCGTGTCAAGAAACTTCTCTACCTCTGCGAATTTAACGATTTCGTCAAACTTCGAATCAATCTCTTTTTTTGTCATTCCTAAAACAGCCCCATTTAAATAGATATTCTCCCTGCCCGTGAGCTCTGGATGGAACCCTGTTCCCACTTCCAGCAAACTCGCCACCCTTCCTCGTAGTGTTATCTTCCCCTCTGTCGGCTCTGTTATGCGTGATAGAATTTTAAGCAGTGTGGTTTTCCCTGCGCCGTTTCTTCCTATGATACCCACTACTTCGCCCCTGTTGACATCGAATGTAATATCCTTCAAAGCCCAGAAAGTCTCCTTTTTTGGCTCTCTGCCGTTATTTTTTAGCAGATTGATTGGTGCTTTTACCGCATTGATTATCGCTTCCTGAAAGGTCTTGTATGGTGCATTTTCATGCCTTATCACATATTTTTTCGAGATGCCTTTGATCTGTATTATTGGTTCTTCCATGCTGCCTCAACCTTATTTGGATTATATTATATCAGCAAAATAACTTTCTGTCTTTTTGAAATAGCTTATCCCAATAATAAATATTATTATCGTCAGCACACTTGAGACCAAAAGTCCTGTAACGTCAAGACTTGTATGTCCTAAGATGCATGTTCGATGAGCACTAATAAACCCACTCATTGGATTTAAAAGAAATATCCATGAATATTTAGCCCCACCGATGTCTGTTGGATAGATAACGGGTGTTAAAAACAGCAGCAATTGGATAAAAAATGGTAAAGCATGACGGATGTCCCGGTATTTTACATTTATTGCTGAGAACAGATATCCCAGACCATTTGCTAAGATAAAAGTCATCAGTATAACATAGGGTAAAAGGATGATTGAGATATTTGGATAAAAATTATAGTACACCATCATTATTACAAGTATGCTCATGGCTATCACATAGTCAAGCAGTCCGGATACGGTACAACTGGTGGGTATCAATAACCGTGGGAAATATATCTTTGATACCAATTTCTCATTTGATACCAAACTATTCCCTGCCGTGGAGATCGAATTTGAGAAATATGTCCATAATAATAAACCAGAATATGAAAAAATCGGGTATGGAATCCCTTCCGAGGGCATCTTCGCTAATCTTCCAAAAACAATTGTAAAAATTATCATTGTAAGAAATGGTTGGAGTACAGCCCAGGATGCGCCTAATGCAGTTTGTTTATATCTGATTTTTATCTCTTTTAAGGATAAAAAATACAGTAGCTCCCTGTACTGATATAGTTCCTTAAAATCAACGGGGATGAATCCTTTTTTTGGCTTTATTACCAATTCATAATCGGTTTTATTTTTGCTCATTTCCGCCACCAAACATACACTTATTGCCTACGAGAGAGGTATTCAATATTACAGACAGCCTCCGCTGACCAGTGCCGATCCTCTTATCACCGCATCGCTCAGCTCAATTCGGATTCGTCACTATATCTTTATGTGTTCTCTGCGGCTTCACCGCACCGTCCCCAGCCAGAAGATATAGTCCGAATCCTTCAGCCAATGCCGTAACGAAGGCGCCCATGCAAATACTCCCTTCTCTTCACCTTTTTCGAGCAATTTAACCGCTTTTTTAAAACCTCTTTTGAATATTCTCGTGCCTTTTGTCTCCTTCAACCTTTCTATGAGTGCTGAGAGTTTCTCCACAAGCGATGTATTAACTATACTTCCACGGTGTTTCGCATACCAAAGCGAAGCTCTGTAAAGTGCTTTATCTAAGGGATTCAAGCGTTTCCAGTTCCTGTTTCTCAGTCCCTTCCGGAAACTCGTGAGGAGCTCCTTGTAGCTCAACATCTGCTTATTTCCATCGCAAGCTATCATCATATTTTTCATCTTATACTTTTTGGCTTTGCTATATATAAAATTGTGCGTCAATTTATGCGTTATGTTTTTGTACATTTTACCAATTCTTTAATCTCTTTTATCACATCACATATAAACTTTATCTCCTCTTCCTTCAACCCCGAACTCGAAGGCAAATACATCCCCGTTCTTGCCAATTCCTCTGCAACAGGATAACTCTCTCCTTCAAACAAACCCATTTCCCAGAACACCGGCTGTTCGTGCATCGAAATGAAAAACGTCCTCGTTTCTATTCCTCTTTTTTCCAATTCGTTCATCAATTCATCCCTGCTCATCCCAAACTCGTCTTCTATCAAGATGGAATACATCCAGTAGACGTTCTTTGCCCATTCCTTCTCTATTGGTAATGTTATTCCCTTAACGCTCTTCAAATATTTGTTATACAAATGGGCATTTCTCCTTCTCATTTCTGCTAATTCATCTATTCTCTCGAATTGCGCAAGCCCTATCGCCGCTTGAATATTTGTCATTCTGTAATTATAACCCACTTCTGAATGCAGATAAACTCTTTTTTCTTTTGGAAAACACAAATTTCTGAGTGATTTAGCTCTATCTGCAATTTCTTCATCGTTCGTTACGACCATTCCTCCTTCTCCCGTAGTTATAATTTTATTTGCGTAGAAGCTGAAGCAGCCAATGTCTCCAATTCCTCCGGTCTTCTTGCCTTTATATTCCGCTCCATGAGCTTCCGCTGCATCTTCTATAACGTATAGCTCATGCTCTTCTGTAATCTTCATTATCGGATCCATGTCGCAGGGATGCCCATAGATATGAACCGGCATTATTGCTTTCGTTTTATTCGTTATTTTTTCTTCGATTTTTTCTACATCTATGTTCCACGTTTCTGGCTCGGCATCCACCAGAACAGGCTTTGCTCCACAATAAATAACTGCAAATGCCGTTGCTATCATGGTAGAAGCAGGCATTATTACTTCGTCACCTTTTTTAGTGTTTATTGATGCTAAAGCCAAATGCAAAGCCGTGGTTCCACTTGTTGTTGTGATGCCATATTTGCAGCCACAATACTTAGCAAACTTTTCTTCAAATTCCTCTACGTATTTGCCCTTCGAAGAGATCCAATTTGTCTTTATGCAGTCAGTAACGTATTCGAGTTCTTTTTCGCCTAATAATGGGATGCATACGGGGATCATTCTTTTCCTCATACCGCCCTCGCTATTACAGTAATATTCCATACATTTTCATCAACCCCCCCCCCATCAAAATCCATAAAGGGGCAAATCTTCAGCACTTCAAACCCTGCAGCTTCCAGATAGTACTTGATTTCCTGCGGGAAGTAGAATCTAACGACGTGCTTTTCATTAATTTCGTTAAACGTATCATTTTCTTTGTTTATGATGATTAATTTGTAATTAACTTCGCAAATATGCTCAAAAGACCTTAAATTTGGAATTGCAACTCTAACAATCTTTATCTTGTCGTTTTCCACTTCTTTAATTCTTGGTTCTGGAAGAACCCTCATAACTGCTAATCCGTTCCATACGTCAAAGACAAAAACACCATTTGGTTTTAAATGCCTGCGTATATTATTCAGTGCCTTAATTATGTCAGAATTTTTTGTTACGTACCCCATCACAGCAAACATGGCAATGCAGGCATCGAATTTATCGTTTATTGACACAGACCTAATATC
>JAUWIL010000161.1 GCA_030605385.1 Methanobacteriota archaeon | reverse complement strand
GTCAATCCCCTGGAGGTTCTTCCGTCCACATTATTCTTATTCAGTCAGTGGATAACAGGGCTGGATGCAAGCATTCCGGCAGTATGCATATTCCTTGCGTTCTTCATATTCGGGTGCATTTCACAGATGCCATGGAAACAGGGCAATGAGAAAACCTTTTTCCTCCTGATGTGGCTCTTCATCCCAATTATAGTGAGCATCTATCTGGCCACGCTGGTCCCCATCATAATCAGATACTTCCTTTTACTCCTGCCTGCATACCTGATGCTTGTTTCAAAGGGCGTTACCGCATTTTCCGAACTGGGTGGGAAACCCGTAACTAAAACAGCAGCCGCGGTGTTTGCCGTATTCCTGCTTTTCGGGACCAGTATCGCTCCCCTGCAGTTCCTCTATACGACACCGCAGGAGTTCGGATGGAGGGATGTGTCAGAATATCTCGACGGCGCAGTGAAGCCCGGAGATACGGTAGTTATTGTGCCGCCGTACTCGAAACTGCCGATAAAAGTCTATTTCAATGCGTCGCACTACAATGCAACGCTGATCAACGTTGACGTAAACTTACTTAATGTGACATTTGAAGACCTCGACCTCGACGCCCTCAGCTACAGCGAGTTCGAAGCCGTGATGAATGCTTCCGGAATCAATCTAAAAAATTCCAACATCACTTTGGGGGATATATACAGCTTTGAATTAAAGCCGTCTCATCTGTCCCATGTTTCCAGAACAGGCAGCAGAACTCATTTTGTGGTGCTCACGCACTTCCTGATGCCTTTCGACCCGGATCTGGAAATATACCACTGGTTAATGAATAACACAGAGATGAAAATGGTGATTCATCCTGACTCGTATACCCGGATAGCGATTCTTGAACTCGACAGGGCTGATTCTGGAAATGGCTGATTCTGGAAAGTAGGCAGACGATTCTGGGAAATAGATACATCACGTTTTATATCTGAGAGGGCAAATATTCTCATCTTGATATGAGGCATCTTGATATAAAGCGACTGCATACCGCTCTGTCCGATCGCAACATCCAGATTCTGATGCTGATTACCCTGCTCGGCGCCTTTCTCCGCCTCTACCAGCTCGGCACCGAAAGCGTGTGGCTGGATGAAGCATGGACCGTTAATGCCTGCTCGCAGTCATTCGGGGGCATGCTTTCTGATGTGATGGGTGACGTGCATCCGCCATTATACTATATTATGCTGTATCCTGTGATCAAGTTATTTGGCTCATCAGAGATTGCACTGCGCCTCCCCTCGGTCATTTTTGGCGTGCTGACAATTCCACTGCTGTATCTGGTAGGAGAGCGCTTGTTCGGCAGGCGCGAGGGCATGGTTGGCGCATTTCTTCTCTCGATCTCCCTGCACCACCTGTATCACTCTCAGGAAGCGCGGATGTATTCTATGCTGACCTTCATGGTGCTGCTCTCAGTCTATCTGTTCTGGCGCTCCATGGAAGAGCCTGATAATCTGAAGCTGTGGGTATTCTGGGGTCTGGTTTTGCTTATGAGCGTCTACACTCACTATTTTGCCGCGCTGATGCTTCCTGCGTTTGCCGTCTATCTGGTGTGGCTGCACATCACGAACGATAATGCTTCTTCCAGCGATGATGCTCCTTCCAGTAAGAGTGCTGTTCGCGGCTTCCTTCTGGGACTCTGCATGGTGGTGGTTGGCTTCCTGCCGTGGCTGAACGTGCTGGCAGGACAGATGGGGGGCAAGCTCACTGGTCAGGCAATGTATGGCGTGCGCTCGCCATCGGAGTTCTTCTCAACGTTCTTCGCAAACATGGCGCCGACCATCTTCGTCGAGGAGCTGGAGGCATACAACGTGATCGTTACGCTGATATTTATGGCATTTTTCTTTACCGGCGTATGGGGTATGGCTCGTTCAAACACCCGCCGGGCGTTTGTGTTCCTGCTAACGTGTATACTCATACCCCTGCTGATAGGATTCTGTATGATGTACCTGCTCCCCTTCATAATGCGGTACATGATTTTTGTAGGTCCGTTCTTCATGCTGTTTGCAGCAGGTGGTATACTGCATGTTTGCGGAACTGCGTTCCGCAACCGTCTCGCCCGGGGTGCAGTCTCCAGCGATATGATTTTAGCAGGAACCGTATGTGTGGTACTGCTCATAAGTGCGCCCGCTTTCAATGTGTATTATTCTTCCCCGGAGGTTAATGACTGGCGGAGCGCCGCGAGTTATCTCGATGCCAATGCTGGCAGTGATGATGTCATTGCCGTACTCCCGGCTTCCATGCGGCTGCCCTTTGAGTACTATTACGGCGGAGACGCCAGTGTAATTGCGCCTGATGTATCAGGTCTGGATGCGGCTTTATCCGGCTGCGCGGGCAACAACACCATGTTCGTTGTCATTTCAACCTCCGATCTGCAGGCGGTCAAGCAGTATGATGCGATTGTCGCATGGCTCGACTCCCACAACAGCTCTATCGAAGCACGGTTTCAGGTGTGGCTGTGGGTGATAAGGGTCGAAAATCAAACAACATAATAGTGCATCAGCTCTATCTGGATTCTTGCAGGTATTCCATTCCGCAAAGCTCCAACGCAACGTAATGCCAAATAACAAATGTGCCGTCTGCTTATAGTTGGCTGAAATCATAAAATGAGAACAAGATATAACAAGAAGTAGTAGAAGTAAGGAAGATAAAGTGAAAGGGAATAGTGAAAGTAATGAGGATGTACTGGATGTACTGGAAGCACTGGAAGCACTGGAAGCGTGTGATATAGGGTCGTGATTTACAATGTTCCTCATCAGATACTCGGAGATTGCCCTGAAATCAGACTATGTGAGAAAGTTATGGGAGTCGCAACTTATAAAAAACATAAAGAATGCTCTTGAGACTGCTGCCCCTAACGCAAAAGTTTCGCGCGAGAGGGGGCGCATATG
>JAUWIL010000135.1 GCA_030605385.1 Methanobacteriota archaeon | reverse complement strand
CCGCATAAAGCGAAAAAAGAGAAATTGAAGTGATTACAGCGCAGGAAGGAGGAGGAAGTCAATGCTTAAGACTGTGTGGAAATCCCCTGAGGAAATAAAGTATTCCTTGAGAGATGCGAAAAGAATAGCTATTTTTTCTTGTGGTTTTTGCGCCAGCCTGAGTGAGACCGGCGGCTTGAAGGGTATGAAGTTTCTGAGGGGAGTTCTGGAGGAATGGGGTAAGGAGGTTGTCGTTGCCAAGTGTATTAACGTCTGCTGCTCTGAGACAATAATGACGCGGGCTCTGAGGGTGTACCGCAAACCAATATCAAAATGTGATGCGCTCATCGTACTCAGCTGCGGCGCAGGGGTAAAATCAGCTTTTCTCTGCAATCCCGGCATTCCGGTCATTGCCGCCCTCGACTCTGTCGGCAGCAGAGTCATATCACGCCAAGACGACCCCGTGGCACGCAGTATATGTACCGCATGTGGACGCTGCGTCATTACCTATACCGGTGGGATATGCCCCATGAGCGAGTGTCCGACAAAAAGACGTTATGAGCCCTGCAATGAATCTCCCTTAAACAGTATGCTATGCGGCCTGGACCCACTGCGAAATATAGCAGACCAGCTTGATGATGTCTATGCTCGTGAGCGCGGCATGCTATGCGCTCTGGACCCTGAGCGGGAGTGTGTGTGGGTGGAGATTGCAAAACGGGGTGACCTCAATGCCCTGAAAGAGTTGGGTCGTATTCACAAAGCCGAGGACCAAGAACGGCTTTCCGGTCCTATAGATGTGCCTTCACCAGCTTTGATGAGGGAGGTTTCTGGCTGGGTAATGGTACACACCAGTAGCTTGCTGGCAAGATTCGTTCCCTGGATTAAGTGACTGGTAGTGCAGGCTTAACTCTGTGCAGCACAGAGCCAGTGTGATGTTCAGCTATGCCCGACTGTGATCCAACCATGACATTCAGATTTCAGGCAAGTGTGAGCAAGCCCAATATAAAGGGGTAAAGGGAGATATAAAAGGACGCGAAGGGTAATATAAAAGACAGGACAAAAGACTGAAACAAGGAATATAGGGAGAGAAATTAAGGAAGGATAGAAGTGAATAAAAGCATGACGGAGATCGAGAGATATCAAGAAGTGGGGACTGAGGTATATAATAAACTCCGCCTACTGACTTGCCCCATAGGTATCAGGTTTATCAAAGATGTGTCTGAGATTCCTGAGAATGCGCAGAGACCTTCCAAAATGGGTGGAAAAATCAGTTTATGCCAGGCATTTACATATGCTCGCCGATGGGGAGCCACGGTGGCAATGACATTTGAAGATAATGTCTGTGTCACCAGTTCATTTGTTCACCAGTGGGAGAGGCTGCCCAATGAGGACTTAATAGAGAGCCAAATAAAATCGGGATACTGTAAGGATAGGGGGGCTGCACTAAGGGCGTTCGGACTACTTCTTGAATACGCTAATAATGAAAACTACATAGAGAGGCTCAAAGATCACATAGGTATGTTGGTAGCCCCTCTAACGAGATGACAAAATCGGGAATTGGTGTTCCGGAGGTTATATTGTTTTATGGAGACCCATCCCAAATGACTCACATTATCCATGCCTTGAGCTATGAAGGCGAATACAACATAGAATCTAAATTTTTGGGTTACGGTGAGAGCTGTATTAAAGGGGTTCTATTACCGTTTCTCAGCGGAGAGCCTCAGGTGATTCTTCCTGGAACCGGCGACAGAACTCTCGGACTGACAAAAGAAGAGGAAATGGCTATTGGCATTCCGGCAGAACTCCTATTCTACGTAAATAAGAATTTATTCAAATCTGGCGGAATATTCAACATGCGGCAGCCCACAAGATTTATTATTGGAAATATCCCTGAAGGAATGGGGCCGCCTGCCTGGAATTATCTTAAAAGACAGTTAAAAAAGAAAAACAGAACGGCAAATACGAAAACGAGTATGGAAATAAATCCGCACCCCTGATCCGCAAATAGGTATATGGAGTGGGTATGTCGGTTTATAGGTCAAACAGCACAATAGAGTAATCCAATAGGGTGGTAAGTGGTCCAATAGAGTAATCCAATAGGGTGGTAAGTGGTCCAATAGAGTAATCCATATATACTATGCACATATCAGACATATAAGAGCCATAAGAGCCACCAAGGGATGGTCATACTGGTACCTTAATAATGGTGGTGCCTTTAAATACTGATACCTTGTTGGTCTTTGTTGGTCTCTAGCCTCATTGTTAGGATAAACTTAATAATAATGATGAGGATTCAGAACATCTACAATTCGGTGGATGCTATGATGATGCTCGTTATACCGGACTGGATGCTGACGTATGAGAGTTTCATAGCAGCCGGATGAAAAATGATAGGCTATCATTCAATCATCTAATATTTGTTTCAATTGGGGGTTCATAAAATGGCAGCTAGAAAAACCAGCAAGAAAGGCGCCAAAAGTACTAAAAGCGCCAGGAAAAGTGCTGACAAAATTACAAGAGGTAACGCCAGGAAGAGCGCTGATAAGGGTGCAATGGGCGCCAAGAGCGGCACAAAAAAGAGTGGTAAGGGTATAAAAGTAAAAGATGTCATGGTAACCGATGTCGCATATGTGTCGCTACCTGGATCGCGGGATAATGCTCTGAAGATACTCAAAGAAAGACAGGTTTCTGGTGTACCTGTTGTGAAGGGGGGCAAGCTGGCAGGGATCGTTACAAGAGTTGACATGCTAAACAATCCTGAGGAGGATCAGCTAGCGCTGCTCATGAGACGGGATCCCATAACCATATCTCCTGACGCTTCTATTTCGGAGGCTGCACGTATCGTGCTTGAAAATGATATAAGAAGGCTCCCTGTGGTCGATGGTGGTAAGCTGGTGGGTATGCTGACAACAGCTGACCTTGTAAACGCAATAGCATCCATGGGAGATAACACCCCGATAGGAGATCTCATAGGAGGGTATATGCTCGTAGTATGGGAAGATATGCCGATAGCTGTGGCAGGATGTGCATTGGAGTTTGGTCACGTGGGTGCTGCGGTTGTTCTGAATTTGAATCTCGGACTTGTCGGACTTATTACGGATCGTGATATGATTAACGCAGCTGTTGTGGAGGATACAGTCGAAAGATCAGATATGTCCTCAGGCCATGATGAAGATGCATGGTCCTGGGAAGGTATGAAGGATACCATGCAGCTGTACTATGGTGTTTCGAGGATACGGCTTCCAAAGCACTTGCTTGTTAAAGATGTTATGATACAACAGCTGGTCACAGCATTCCATAAATCAGGGGCCAGCGAGTGCGCCAAGGTTATGTCAAAGAGTCACTTCGACCAGCTGCCCGTGGTTTCGGCAAAACAGGACCTATTGGGAATTCTAAGGGATAAAGACCTCTTGAAAGTCCTGATTAAACAGTGAGATTTGGGGGCGGCCTTCTTCAAAACTTTCTTCAAAACGATGCTTAATGATGCTAAACAATGAGCTGCCCAAAGTAATCTCGATGCCGGCACAGGTGGTGTGATGGGATGGATAAATACGAGAGGGTGCTGGACCTTTGTATGAGGAGGGGTTTCATCTGGCCCTCATATGAACTGTACGGTGGATTGGCAGGGTTCTATGACTACGGCCCATTGGGTACAGCTCTAAAGAGGGAAGTGGAAGATGCTTGGAGATGTATGTATTTAGTCCATGAGGGTTTCCACGAAATTGAGAGCCCCATAATTGGGCCAGAGGATGTTTTCATCGCATCAGGTCACGTCGGAAGTTTTAATGATCCTATCATAGAGTGTATGAAATGCCATGAGAACTACAGAGCAGACCACATCGTAGAGGAGCACATCAGGAAGAATAATGATGTGGATGTTGATGCTTCCCGGATGAGCAAAGAAGAAATTAACCAGCTGATAACTGAATACGGTGTGCGGTGTCCCAAATGTGGAGGGTCATTCAGCGAGGTTTACGACTTTACGCTCATGTTTCAAACACACATAGGTGCTGGTAAGGGGCGTCCCGCATATCTCAGACCCGAGACTGCACAGGGCATGTTCATAAACTTCAACAGACTCCTCAGGTTCTGCAGGGAGAAGCTGCCGTTTGGCATAGCACAGATAGGACGCAACTTCAGAAATGAGATTTCCCCGAGACAGGGAGTGCTGCGCCTCAGAGAGTTTACCATAGCAGAGGTTGAGATATTCATAAAACCCGGCGAGACCGTTCATCCCAGAATTAACGAAGTAACAGATCGTGTCATCAATCTGTATCCAATATCAGCCCAGAAAGAAGGGGCAGACATGACTGCCATGAGCATAGGGGATGCGCTCAGGGATGGTATCATACCGCAGGAGTATATCGCCTACCACATCGTCAGGACAAACGACTTTCTCCAGAGAATAGGTATAAGCGCAGATAAGATACGGTTCAGACAGCACCTTGAAACCGAGAGGGCGCAATACGCGAGAGACTGCTGGGATGCCGAAGT
>JAUWIL010000024.1 GCA_030605385.1 Methanobacteriota archaeon | reverse complement strand
TTTTAATTTTTATTTGTCATAGTGCAGAGACAAGATTTATGTTTAGTGGGATTTAAGTATGATGGATTGGCACTTGTATTTGTCGATGAGCAGACACCTGAGATATGCTTAGAGGCAGTGAAGCGGAATAAAGAGGCACTTGAATATGTGGATAAAAGGGTGTTTGAGGAGAGCGAGGAGGATGAATAAATGAAAATTCCTGAAGATTGGGACATGGAAAAGTTTGAAAAATGGTATGACGAGGACTACTGCATGAAGGTAGTCTCAGAGCGCAACATCCAATAAAACAAGGATTGAAACGGGCTGAGACCTGTCCAGATGGGGGGTGGCTATCGTCAAATTATGGTTTTTGTACATCCAAGACGCTATTTTGGGTAGCTAGCGTCTGAATCTACAGAGAAAACCGAGATAGCTGTGCCATCAACCCGTAACGTTCATGTTACTTGCCGAACTACTGACATCCCCAAAACCATTTTATAGTTAAACAGTTTAACTCTATATTATATGAGGTAAGATAAAGGTGGGGTGATACAAAATGTCAGACATAATTGAATCCAGAATAACAAAGATTGGAAATTCCCTCTGGGCATTGATTCCAAAGGATATTGCTAACGCTAAGGGGTTAAAGGCGGGTCGGCAAATAAAAATGTCTATCATAAACTCCAATCGTCAGAAAGCTTTAGAGCACGCTTTTGGGCTTTTCAAGGGTGCAAAGAGTTTTGAACGTACAGATCACGGGGACAGAGATATCTAGTGTTTGCGGAATCAAAGATTTCGCAAAGTATCTCTGGAAGTGAAGTATCTCTGGAAGTGAAGTCTTGCGGAATCTTCGATTCCGCCGAATATCTGAATGCAAAGCATTCAGAGATACTTCCAGACATCTCTGAAACGCAAAGCGTTTCAGATGTCTTGCAGAGCTTTGCTCCGCAAGATATCTAGCGAAACCACGTTTTGCAAGACTTCCATATATCTTGCAAACTCTTTGAGTTTGCGAGACTCGTGGAGCTTTGCTCCACGCTGTTCCGCGAACATTTGATTTCGCAAGACGTATAAAAAGCGGAGTTTTTAGACATGTTTCTGGATACCTGCGCCATAATAGAATTGTTTCTTGGAAGTGAGGAAGGTGACAGAGTTTTAGAAGCAATAAAGGAAGAAGATACCTTCATCTCAATACTATCTTATGCCGAAGTTGCCTTGTGGTGTAAACGGAACCGGGAAGATTTTGAAATCTGGAAAGAGAATACAGAAAAGATTGCCAATACTGTTGATTTAACACCCAGCATCTGCCGTGATGCTGCAAAAATAACTTTTGAAGCAAAACAGAGTAAGAAGAAATTTGGAATCATCGATGGAATTATCCTTGCAAGCGCCAGATCCATCAATCAGAGACTGATATCGAAGGATAGAGATTTCAAAGGATTTGAAGACGTTATATTGATCTAACCTGATGATCATGCACCTCAAAATCCTAACTCCAACCCTCAAATCCGACCGCATCATTCATGAAGATGCAGAGAATTGGATCAATTTCAAGACCAGGAGGAAATACTATGGATAAGCGTGCTATATGCGGGGGTGCGACCGAGTATCAGAGTGTTGACATTCCAACACAGCTTGATGACAAAACTCCTCATGGTGAAGGGCGTTCCTGCAGATGTGTGCATACAGTGCGGCGAGATATACTATACAGTGGATGCGGCAAAGGCATTAGAGTCACTTGAAAATGAAGTGCTGAAGGGCAGCGCAAAGTTGACAGAGTTAGATAATGCATATGATGTGCCATTGGCTGCGGCGCACTGATCGCTTGTTTTGCTTTAGTTCTTTAATCATCATTGAAGTTCTCAATGTTTATGACCGCTGTACTACATAGATAAGTTTTGGGGCTGTTAGAAGTGCGCGAATATGCAGAAAAACATTGAGGCTATGTCACGACATCCGCCATGCTTAGTGCGACCAGGTTAGAAGTGCGCGAATATGCAGAAAAAACCCACTGCGGGGTCAAGGTAGCGATCGAAAAAAAGCGACCAAGTTAGAAGTGCGCGAATATGCAGAAAAACATTGAGTTAGCTCTTTTGTAAAGTGAAAACGCTTGACATTCAAAGGGTAAAGTGAATTTGCTTGACGTGGTGGCGAGAAGGTTAGGCATACTTGGAGTGCAACATGTCTAAAAAGCAATGCTTTTTAGACGATTATGGAACTTCGTTCCATAAACATCCAATAAAACAAGACATGATACTGCGCTATAATTTCAGATCACCCTGCGCGGGCAGACCTTCGCGTGCGCCTGGATGTGATATACAGTGTGATGCCGCTATATTTGCCATTTTACCGCAAACGTCCAGCGCGTACCCTTTAAACAATCCATAGATGAAACCAGCGGCGAAGGCATCACCTGCGCCGGTTGTGTCAACCACATCAACATTCTCCGCCGGGATTGTCAGTTCAACATCTCGAGTGAGAATATAGCAGCCCTCTGGACCGCGCGTTACGGCAACTATGCTCGCCCCCTCATCCAGTATTGCCTGACAGCCGCTCTTGACGTCATCCTCGCCGGTGAGGAGTTCGACTTCTGGATCGCTTGGGAATAGTACCTTGCAGCGCCGTATAATTTCGCGCAGGTCGTCGATGCCGCGCTGTGCATAGGGCATGCCCGGATCTAAACTTATGTCGGCATCCTATGCCCTGACTATGTATTTCTGGGTTTCAAGCGCCAAGTCACTTCTGCTATTTGCAAAATCAAAGATTTTGCAACCGTACGAAATGCTTTGCATTTCAGACCTACATATAAAAGATGATAAGTGAATGTGTTTTGCCTCTTTGAGGTACTCCATATCCACATCATCAATACCGAAATCGTCATTAACGCCCGGGTCAATCAGAATGGCGCGGTTGCCTGCGCTGTCAACCATCGACATGCCCTGACCGCTTGCGCCGCTGTGCACTTTAATGCCTTTCGTATCCACATTTTCTCGCCTAAAATCGTCCAGAAGTATGGATTTTGCGTCGTCGCTGCCGACCACTCCTACAAAACCGGTGCTCAGACCGAGTCTCGAAAGTCCCACAACCGTGTTCGCAGCCGAACCGCCGGGGTAGTACTCACTGGATGTTATGAATGCCTCTTCATCATGCCCTGGTATGCGGCTTACACGCAGAATGCGGTCAAGGTTAAGTGCGCCCACACCTATTACATCGAGTTTCATGGCTCAACCACTGACATTTTTTAGTTTGTTCGATTCGGCGCTTTTAGTTTGGCACTCATAGTATTATAAAATAGCTGTAAACAGTCCAGTACATGTAAAACAGCTCACAGCTCACAACGCATCTCATGATGTCGAAAGTTGTTTGCTAACGATGTTGTCAACTGCGCGTATGAATTCGTCCTCGCTGCCTTTGGGAATTCTTGCTCCGGACGCGATGTTATGCCCTCCACCAACTCCGCCAACCGATTTTGCCCCCTCGCTCATAGCGTAAGCAAGGTCCAGCCCCCCTGATACGTGCTTTCTTGTACCCCTCGACGAGAGCTTCCAGTATTCTCCAATGGAGTTGAAAATCATCAGCGGTCTGTCAGTGAAAACATATCTTACAAGGGTGCTTGCAAGCGCAGCAGTGACGTCCTTGTCATTGGCAAACACATACCGTACTGAGTTTGCCTCTTCGGAGTTGTCAATCGCATACCTTAGACCACTTATTACCTTGTTCTGGTACACATGGTAGATGTCGGCGGCTTCCTGCAGTCCCGACTCATCGCGAAGGCACAGCGAGACTCCAAGCCCCGCTCTATCTAGCTTGCCGACGGCATCGAGCAGGTTTACGAAGTTTACGGGGTTGCTGACGACCTCATGTTTGAGAGTATATACATCACCAATCAAGTTCTCAATAACATCATCAGGCGCACTGCGTATTATTTTCAATATAATTGCGGATGCAAGACGCCTTATAGCCGCATCATCCATATCCTGGGTGTTGCCGCTGATCCCGAGTTTATCGAGAAATGTTTTAACTCCTTCTTCATCACCCGTAAATTCAAGAAATGGGTCTGTACCATAGGTAAGCAGTTCAACTATGTCGCCGTCGCCAATGTTCAAGCCCTTGCGCGTGCTGATTGCACCGCATTTAATCCCTTCATCAAGGATGGAAAGGTTCACTCCGCGGGTCAGCTGGCGGTCACCCATGGCGCCTGTCAAAGCAAGGCCTGCAAGATCAACATTATTCTTATTCATCTGCACTGCAACCGAGTATGAGATGCCTGCGGCAGATACGTCAGTGGAGCCTTCAACACCCACAAGATGGCAGTTAACATGAACTGCCCCCCCAATCTCTTCGCTCACTGGCACATGGTGGTCTATAACCACTGCGTCAACTCCGAGCGACGAAATAAGTTCAGGTCTGCCGCTTCCCATATCACAGAATATCACCAGCTCATCGCCAATCCCGCTGACGGTATCTTCGTCCAGCCTACTTGATATGGTCACGTGGAATCCGATGCCTGCGCGGTTGAGTGCATGACACACAATGCCCGCCGATGTAAGGCCGTCTGCATCGTTGTGTGATATGATTCGGGCGTAATCATGCTTCCTGATAAGGTCAGCTGCACTCTTGCTCATGCTGTGTAGTTTACCGATCATATTTTATCATACAACCTTTATCAGACAATTTTCATCCTGCGACCCAAACTATTCTTCGTTCCATCAACCAAAATGTGATGACAGCAAATATAGGTTGCCAGAAGAAGGCAAGATGGGTAAAAACTGAAAGTATGTGATTCATCCATCGTTGCATTGCTCTCCCGGGCACCCCACCATTATCATACTCTCTCGACGATCTTAATGCTGTGTATGATTACCGGGCTCAGCGGCTTATCTCCTGCATCAACAGGTACGCCGGAGATGGCTCTGACCGTATCCATACCCTCGATCACATGTCCGAAGACCGCATAGCTGCCGTCCAGATTGTGCTGGGCTCCATCGCAGATGTAGAACTGGCTTGATGCGCTGTTCGGGTCGGATGCGCGTGCCATTGCAACTGCCCCATCATCATGCCTCAGATTCTCATTTATCTCCAGAGGTATCGTTTTTCCCGAGCCGCCGGTACCGTCGCCGTTCGGGTCTCCGCCCTGCATCACAAAACCCTTGATTACCCGGTGGAATGCCAGACCATCGTAGAACCCGCTTTCAGCAAGCTCCATGAAGTTAGCCGTTGTAACGGGCGCAGAGTCCTCGTACAATTCAAACTTGATATTTCCCATGCTGGTCTCCATGACCGCGACATGGTTTTTCGAAACCATATTTTCGTCACCACCCATACAGCCGCAGGCAAGCAGCGCAATGATAAGAGTGAAAGCAACAACCATACTTGTCGAAATCGAAGATTTCGCAAGACATGGCAGAATCGAAGATTCTGCTTGTTCTGTGGAGCAAAGCTCCGCGAGATGCCCAACGAGCCTGCGGTTGAAAAACATTAACGTTTCACCAGAGTGTGGTTAAGACGCCATAACGTTAAAATATGTTGCCCTTTCGCAATCCAGCTCGTTGACAAATGTGCTCGTTGACGAACTATCCCTGAATGTGCTGGCAGTCAGATGAATCCGGCACCCTGCAGCACCACAATAATCAGTATTACCCCACCTATCACCATAGATATCGTAGCTGCTATTGTCGCAGCCCACCCCACCAGATATATTTTGGCGCGTATATCTTCATTCTCCATTAATCTCTTTATTGTGCTCATAGCATAGCCGACTTGTAGAATTTGTGTGTGATTTACAAAATTGCTTGCAGAACGCTCCGCCTTTAAAGACGGGGATGAATGCAGCACATCATCAAGCAATTTTGTAAACGCTACAAACTTTAGTTTGTAGTAGTTTACGCTGCTGTGCAGTGGGTGTTGGGTGTTATCTGTGAGCTTCAGCCGAGTGGAGAATCGGTTGAGTTTCAGCTATGTCTGGAAGCAGAGCTTCCATACGGTTGTAGAACGTAGTTCTACAAACATGCCTAAAACACTACGTGTTTTATGCGGTTGCAAAATCTTTGATTTTGCAAACAACGGCATATTTAACAACAGCAGACATGTCTGAAAGCCTTTGGCTTCCATACGGTTGCACTTCCAAAAGCGAAGCTTTTGGTGCGTGTGAAAACGAAGTTTTCACCGCATCCAAGCCTTGCTTGGATATGCACCAAAATGCTCTGCATTTTGGATGCAAAATCTTTGATTTTGCAAACAACGGCATATCCAGCCACACCATCATCGCATCCGCTCTATCGGGAATACCTTTACGACACCTATAAGGTCTCCTGCCTGTATTTCGCCATCAACACCTGCCGTGAACAGGGCATATTCTGCAGAGCGCCTTGCATCGATGGGCATCGGAGTCTTCTCCCCTATCGCAATCATATGCCCGAGAGGATGGCGCACGTATGGGCACATACTGATCAGACTGTTTGGTGCAATGTCAACCCTTTCCACCCTGACCGGCTTGGTGTCACCAGCCTTGAATTTCTTACCTTCAGCTGCAATGATGTAAACGATTTTCCCGCTGCTCAAGAGTCTGAAATCAAAGTCACCCATCAAATGCTCATCTATCTTTTTCCTGATTCTCTTGAACCTCATATATACTCCGGGCATTTTATGCTGTACTCCCCTTCATCATTTTCTCAGCCATTAGTTTCTTGATCTTCTTCATTCTGGTAAAGTTCTCCCGCTCCATCTCGTCAAGCCTCATGAGAATGTGGCGTGCGGTAGCCCTCAGTTTGGGCACGATATTGTATTCCAGGGCATTGACCCGCCTCCTGGTGCTGCTCAGTTCGATGACAATTTTTCTAACGATCTCCTCGGTCTCAGCAAGCTTTATTATCATCTCGAGCACCTGCTCGAATGCGGCGGAGCACTCATCAAGTGCGGAGGATGTTTTCTGAAGGTTGTAGCCGCGCTCGGTAATACTTCGCTTAAGATTTGACATCTCTATCCGGGGTACACGTACACCCATAACACTGGTTACACTGGCACCCAGCTCTATATCTCTCGTTGTTATCAGTGATATCTGGTAAACCTCTTCAGGTCCCATGAACGCTTGTGCCATGCTGAGCTTTCTATATGCTCCAGAAAGCGCAACATCCACCCCCTTTCTGGCTCCCCGCAGGTTATCAAGCTCACTCGCAAGCTTTGACATGAGGGCGTCGCGCTTCTCCTTCAGGAGCCCGTGACCTTTCTCGGCGAGTTTTAGTCTGCGGTTTATTCTCAGAAGCTCCATCCTGTTGGGGCTTACATCCTGCAGTATATCAGCCAAGGCTTTCTGCCACCACCAAAAACATAATATTATTCTACCCTCTTCTTCCTGTGGCCCGGATGATACTTCTTCACGTGGGCATCATCTATTCTCTTAAGCTCACCTTCGGGCAGCATGGAGAGGAGATTCCAGCCTATGTCAAGAGTGTCTTCTATACTTCTATCCTCGTTTGTGCCCTGATTCACGAATTCTTCTTCAAATCGGTCCGCGAAGATCAAATATTTGCGATCTCTCTCCGTGAGCGCTTCCTCCCCTATCACGGCCACAATACCCCTCATATCTTTGCCTTCTGCATATGCGGAGTAGAGCTGGTTTGATACGCCGGAGTGGTCCTCACGTGTCTTTCCATGTCCTATACCCTCGTTCATCAATCTGGATAGGCTTGCAAGAACGTCAACAGGGGCGTATATGCCCTTGTGGTGCAGCTCTCGCGACAATACAAACTGCCCTTCCGTTATATACCCTGTGAGGTCTGGAATCGGATGAGTGATGTCGTCATCTGGCATTGATAGTATTGGTATCTGGGTGATGGAGCCTTTCTTTCCGCGTATGCGGCCGGCACGCTCGTAGTTGGATGCAAGATCGGTATACATGTAACCAGGATACCCTCTGCGGCTCGGAACTTCCTCTCTCGCGGCTGAGACCTCACGCAGAGCTTCGCAGTAATTCGTCATATCAGTGAGTATCACCAGAACATGCATATCGCATTCAAATGCAAGAAACTCGGCTGCCGTTAGCGCCATCCTTGGCGTGATTATCCGCTCTATTGCAGGGTCATCAGCCAGATTTATGAATGCAACTATTCTTTCAAGTGCACCTGTCTGCTCAAAGTTGTCCATAAAGAATCTCGATTCCTCACGCGTTATTCCCATGGCAGCAAAAACAACAGAGAACTGTTCTTCGGTACCCCTTACCTTTGCCTGTCTTGCTATCTGTGCCGCCAGCTTGTTGTGAGGCATGCCTGCACCAGAGAATATCGGCAGCTTCTGCCCTCTGACAAGGGTGTTCATACCGTCTATTGTGCTTATACCCGTCTGTATGAACTCGTTAGGATATGCCCTTGCCGCTGGATTTATAGCAGATCCATTGACATCCAGCATATCCTCCGGTATAATCGGAGGTGCACCGTCTATCGGTCTCCCGAGACCGTCGAATATGCGCCCCAGCATATCTCCGGATACGGGGAGGCGCATAATGTCTCCCGTAAACCTTACCCTTGTGCCTTTGGTACTTATACCGCGAGTGCCCTCAAAGACCTGTATAACTGCCACACCCTTCCGTGATTCAAGTACCTGTCCGGTGCGGCGCTCACCATCAGGTGTCTGAATGCTGACCACCTCGCCGAAAGCAACCTTCTCTCCACCCTCGACTATGATCAGAGGGCCGGTAACCTCACGCACCGTCGTGTACTCTCTGGTTTTAACAGCAA
Source organism: Methanobacteriota archaeon (assembly GCA_030605385.1). Lineage (GTDB taxonomy): Archaea > Halobacteriota > Syntropharchaeia > JAUWIL01 > JAUWIL01 > JAUWIL01. The sequence continues at coordinate 10,760 of JAUWIL010000024.1, read as the reverse complement.
CATCATTCATTGGATCACTCTCCCTCCGGGGGAGCAAGCTGTTTCTTTATCTGTTCGACTATCTCTGCCTGCTTTTGCTTGATCCGATCGTGCGGGACGTATTTCATCCTGGCTATTTCATCCTTTACCGGCACCTGCTCTATTTTCTCAACATCAATTCCAGCTTCAACCGCTGCACTTGCTCTGTCACTGAACTCGATTATGGTCTTTGCCATCAGGTACTGCTTTTCCATCGGGCAGTATGAGTCTATTTCATGATATGCATTCTGCTGGAGGAGGTCCTCCCGTATCATTTGCGCCACCTCCAGTTTCACGCGATCCCCTGCAGGCAGGGAATCCTTGCCCACAAGCTGTATAATCTCCTGAAGCTCAGATTCTTCCTGCAGCGTTGCCATGAGCTTCCTTCTGATTTCCTTAAAGTCGCTGGCAACATTCTCTTCCAGCCACTCGTTTGATTTATCGAGATATAGTGAATAACTCCTGAGCCAGTTCACCGACGGAAAATGTCTTCTATCTGCAAGAGCAGCATCCAGCGCCCAGAATACGCTGACAACCCTTAGAGTGTTCTGCGACACGGGCTCTGATAAATCCCCTCCCGGTGGTGATACCGCACCTATTACTGTAACCGACCCCACTCTATCCTCCTTGCCGAGTGTTCTTACAAGACCGGCCCTTTCGTAGAAGTCTGCTATTCTGGCAGCCAGATATGCCGGATAGCCTTCTTCACCGGGCATCTCCTCAAGCCTTCCCGATATCTCCCTCATGGCTTCTGCCCATCTTGAAGTTGAGTCTGCCATAACCGCAACATTGTATCCCATATCTCTGTAGTACTCGGCTATGGTAATGCCGGTGTAAACCGAAGCTTCTCTTGCAGCTACTGGCATATTTGAAGTATTGGCTATAATGACCGAACGCTCCATCAACTTCTCACCTGTGTGCGGGTCGTCCAGCTCCGGGAATGTATCAAGCACCTCTGTCATCTCATTGCCCCGCTCGCCGCAGCCCACATATACTATGACGTCTGCGTCAGCCCACTTGGAGAGCTGGTGCTGACTGACGGTCTTGCCTGTTCCAAAACCGCCGGGTATGGCAACGGTACCGCCCTTTAATACAGGGAAAAAAGTATCGTATACTCGCTGCCCGGTTATAAGGGGTATGTACGGTGCAAGCTTCTCCTTGTACTGTCTGCCAATGCGCACCGGCCAATTATGGCTCATGGTGATATTCTTTTCCTCACCGTTCTCTGCAGTAATCACCGCGACAGTGTCATGCACCCTCATCGAACCATCGTTGAGTTTGGTAAGCTTTCCACCGAAACCGCTGGGCACCATTATCTTGTGGGTAATCACCTTCGATTCCTGTACGGTACCAAGTACATCTCCCTGTATGGCTCCTACACCCTCATCGTGGGTTGGGGTGAACCTCCATTTCTTACCTTCATCAAGGCTCGGTACGCTCACTCCCTTTGTTATGTACTCACCTAAAAGGTCCTTTATAACACGCAGCGGTCTTTGAATTCCATCATAGAAGTTGCCCACCATACCAGGCCCAAGCTCCAGTGATAACGGCGAGCCCGTGCGCGTCACCATTTCTCCGGGTATCAGACCGGTTGTATTCTCGTAAACCTGTATGTATGCCTGGTCGCCGTCCAGTCTGATGGTTTCACCCATCAGTTTCTCTTCACCAACCAGTACGACTTCATACATTCGGCATCCGCGCATGCCGTCTGCAACTACCAGCGGTCCTGCTATCTTGTTGATGATGCCTCCAGCATTATTGTCATTCAATTTCAACACCAACCATCCTCTTTATCATACCGCGTATACTATCCGTTCTACCTTCGATTCTTCCGGTGCGGTCCGGTATCTCCACAATTATGACCTCGCCAGTTTTCATCCGCTGTATCTCATTTACCATACCTCTTACCATCTCTGCCAATCTCTCAGTTATTATCACAAGTGACGATTCACCCTTGACGGCAATATCCTTCATGGCTTCTTCAACCTCCGATCTGTCAGCAGCCTCATAGGTGCCGTTCACCCCTGCCAGTCTGAAGCCGATTGTAGTATCATGGTCGCCTATGACAAACACGTTCATACTGCCCATATTCATTCCCCGGTTCCATAACTTCTCAAGTTTCCCTCACACCTATCAAAATACCGGTCACATCATCAATATCCAATCCAGCCTCGATTCCTTTAACAATGGCTGTCAGATTTCTTACCTCTGCAGCCTTCATGGTCATATAGCCAATTACGGGACCTATGCCAAACGGGTTTGAGGTCGAAATCGACGTGGCCAGGTCAACCAAATAATTGTCCAACGCCAGCTCTATGTTCAAAAGCGAATCTGACGGAGAGACGTGCATATCCCTGAAAATCGTTCCATAGGGTGTGTTTTCAAGCATTGATATCAGCGAGCCGATATCGGTTGATTCAAGTAGTCCCTTTGCAAGATCTTCGTCTACCACAATGCCGCCTCGAAGCAGATAATCCAACGCTTTATCATACGTTATGCCCTCACGGGTGCACCTGATTATGATCTTAAGATTCAGGAGATCAATTTCCTTTCCGATGAAAGTTCTGAATATCCGTGTGTTCCCCTCGGAAGGCGTTCTGATGCTATTCCATATCAGATCGTATGCATATTTGTCAAGTGTTGACTCCACCAGCCGTATGTTATGCGTCTCATTGTATTCTTGCAGCACCTCATTGAGCGGTACTGCATATTCGGTCGCACCGAGCTTGCTCAGCAAATCCTCCACACTCTCCACGTCCTCCAATGAAGATACCTGCGCCTTGCTCAGCATCCCGGGTACTGCGCCCCCTATGACGCTCTTTACCGGATTGCCCGAGTGAACGGCTCTGACAGCCGCCTTTATTATCATAACATCCATGGACTTGAGGCGCGTTCTTATGATGGGTTTTATATTGTCAGGAGAGATGCGCATCAGCGTTCTGTATGACTCTGTGAGGGAGTTTCTCAATGCGGCATTTACCTGATATGGCGTCACGGTTTCCAACCTTGCAAGTTCAGATGTGTGAGTCTCGTAGTCCGTCCCCTCAAGCAACTGTATCACGCCGTTAACACTGTCTGAAGTCATCATCTCCTCGAGCTTTGATTTGCTCAGGAATCTAGCTCTCATACCCTGTATCCTTGCATTCGTGTAGGCATACGGCGCCATATCCAGAACGAGCTTTATCACGACCACTATAACAGAGATTATCATTATGATGCCGAGGGCTATTACAAGGACATGGACCGTCTCCAGTTCGGATAAGCCCACAGCATTCATAACCTCACTTATGCCCTGCTGAGCAACCTGAGTCAAATCACACCACCGCGTTTACTTCCACATACCACGTTTACTTCCACGCTTATCTTCTTCCATCCAACGCGCCATATATCTCTCCGAGTGCCTCGCCTTTGATTCGATCGAATCTAACCCCAAGGGTGTTGTTTATCTCGACGGTTCCATCGGGAGATCTGACCATCGCACCCCCAAGACAGCTTATTGTCTCCTCCGAGAGGGATACTTTCACCTCCCGGTCGTATCTATTCTTTATATTACCCTCTATTGCTTTCAGTATGCCTTCACTCAAAATACTGCGGTCATCTCCATCCAGAACTACCTCTACTTCTGCCGTGCCGATTGATCCGGCAGCCTCGACTATGTTGGCAACAAGTACCGAATCATACTTGACATCCCTGTACCCCTGAGTCCTTATATTTGATAAGATGTTCAAGGTCTCGTCAAAAACTCTGTTTATGACTTTATCCCTGGCACCCCATATGATCCGTCTTGACTTGAGCGTGGCCTCGGAAATGATCCTCTGAATATCTAAAGCGATCTCGCGTTCGGCGTCCTCAAGAGTCTTGCGCTGCATTTCAATTGCACCCTCCGATGCCTTTGTCATTATGTCAACGCTGTTACTGTGAGCTTTTAAGAGAATGTCTTCAACGCCCTTTCTGGCATTTTCTTCTATGCGCCTGATGATCAGTTCTATATTGCCTTCAGTCCCAGCCGTTCTGCGCATGGCATCCTTTATTATCAGTTCGGCTTTTTCACCCACTGCCTTTTCCTCAATAGGTTTCAGGTTTTTGTACGACTGTCCACCCTGCTCAAGTTCTTTCATAGCTTTCCCGACATCTTCACTGAGTTTGCGGTGAATTTTGCCGAGTCCTTCCTGAGCATTTCCAGCCTTGGAGTTATCCGAGATTTTAGCTTCTTCCATCATTTTCATCATCTGCTTTAGGTCCCACTTTTAACACTCCAATCTATCACGGATATCACGGCAATACCACGGTGGAGAGATGCATTGCTACCATTTACCCTGCTCTACGTTCTCCATTTGTGGTGGACCCTCTCAGAACATCCCTGTTCCGTACATTATGAGTATGGCTATCAGCAGCCCAAATATTGCGAAGGTCTCTGACATCACGGCAAGTACGAGACTCTTACCCATACTGTCGGGATTTCTCACCGCAGCCGCAATACCAGCTGCGGCAGTCATACCCTGCCCTATACCTGAAAGTCCTGCCAGTCCAACTGACAGCCCCGCACCTATGGCTGCAAGTCCCACGGACGTTGCCGTTACGCTCGGAGTCACACCTCCAAGGAGACCAGTGAATACCATAAGCAATATTGCAACAAGCAATCCGTATATTGATTGTGTTTCAGGCAATACCGAAAATACCAGACCGCGTCCGAAGATCTCACTTTTCTCAGATGTTGCACCAATACTTCCAGATGCGGCAATACCCTGTCCTATGGCGGTAATGCCTGAGAGCCCGATTGCCATGCCCGCACCCAGCGCAGCCAGTGATGCTGCAGATGACGGTACTGAGGGAGACCCGGTGAGCAGCCCTGTACCCAGCATTATGAGTATGGCTGTCAGCAGACCGTATATTGCCTGCGTCTCGGGCAGCACCGAGAATACCAGACTGCGTCCGAACATCTCGGGCTTCTCCGCGGTAGCGCCTATTCCGCTCGATGCGGCAATACCCTGTCCTATGGCAGAGAGCCCTGCGAAGCCTACTGCTAGGCCGCACCCCAGAGCTGCAATGCCCACCCCTATGGGAATCGAGGCATTACCACCGGTGAGCAGCCCTGTACCCAGCATTATGAGTATGGCTGTCAGCAGACCGTATATTGCCTGCGTCTGCGGCAGAGCCTGAAAGACTATTGCAGTTCCGAATTTACTTGGATCTTCAGCTACTGCCCCCGCTCCCGAGGCACCTGTTATACCAACCCCTATACCTGATCCTAAGCCCGAGAGTCCAACTGCAACACCCGCACCTATAGCTGCAAGTGCAACGCCAGTATCTATCATATTACATCTTCTCCTGCTATTATATTACACCTTCTCCTGCTGTTGGTTTTATCCTTGATTTTACTATCGTATTCTCTCTCCTAACTTTGAATGGCGTGAATTTGCTGCCTCCCCCTTCATAGAATTTGCTGAAAAACTCCACATAGTTGAGTCTCACACCATGTACGAATGAGCCCAAACCGTTCATTGCCATGTTGAAGACATGCCCTATAATTAATACAAGTACTGCTATTACAATCCCCAGCACCGCTCCTACAAATGGCAGCGGATTCAAGCCTGCCATAAGCATGCCAGCTATCATGTTTATTGTCATGGCTATGCCGCCGGTGGCAAGGCACAAAGCAAGCAGTCTGGCATATGAGAGAAAGTCTCCAAGAAACCCTGTGGCGTCGAATAGAGCCATGGCATTGATGTGGGGGCGCTCCATCTTGAATAAAAGCAACAGTATCGATACTACAAATAATGCCTGCCCGACAGTTTCCACGGTCTTCGGTAGTGATAAACCCATCATACTTTTTCCCAGAAGTATGAATACCGCAGGCTGGAATAGTAGAAGCCATGCGTGTACGTCAACTGCTTCACGATAGCGTTTAGCCTTTACCTTATGCAGGAAACCAACCATTATTCCGATGTTCAGGTGTATGAGTCCGAATATCAGCGATAGTACAAGCAGTGCCAGTATGGGACTCATGCTCCTGCCGAGAGCGCTGACAGGTGTTCTTCCGAGCGGTTCTAAAACGTAAGCGGGAAATTTTATTCCTGTAAATGGTGTCAGATATTTTAGCGTAAACATGTCCCCGAGGAATCCGCCAGTAAGTATTCCGAATATAATGGTGACAAAACCTGCGGACGCAAGTATCATACTCATATTCCTGGTGCCTTCATCATATCTCCCGGCGCCTCTAAAGAGCATTATACCCAGAGCCATAATTATTAGACCATATGCGGAGTCTGTCAGCATCAAGCCGTAGAATATGAGGAAAGCAGGCGCGAGCAGGATGGTGGGATCGACATCATTATATTTGGGAGTTGCAAACATTTCGGTAAGGAGTTCGAAATGCCTCAACAACACCGGATTGCGCAGCTTTACCGGTATCTTCTCTTCCGGTTCGTCGGGAGGTGTTACATCCACAACAGTATGGTTTTCCGCAACTGCGTTTACCTCTTCTGTTAGACTGTCTGCTTTATCTGACTCGACCCAACCCTCCAGCAGAAACGTCTCCTTTGTCTCGGCAATGTTTACGTTAACCGCACACCTCTCACGCTCTATGGTGAGGAGTTCTCTCACCACTTCCACCTTCTCTGCATATTTCTCTGCGAGAACTGCTATCTTCTGCTTTGTTTTCTCTATATCCGAGTCCGGCTTCTGCAGACCATCCTTTAGCCTGGAAAGAGCGGTTGACGGAGTTCCGCTCAATCCACCGAACTCGAGCGTCCTCAGACCCACGCTTCTGGCTACCAGAATGGCATTATCAGCATACTCGTTATCAACCAACAGCAGTACAACCCTGTCATTTTCATCATAGTCATGTACTTCCATAAGGTGGTGACTGGCTGCGGAATCATTTACGGCATCATCCAGATTTTTGACCCGTTCGCTTTCTATTAGTCCAACATAGAGTGAGGCGTTATCTCCAGTTCCTACGTATGATAAATCAAAATCCACATTCTTCATCTTCTCCAGCACGCTGATGATACTTCGTAATTCCTCTGCCTCATTGAGATTATTGTTGTATGAGGTAAAAAGAGGGGATAACTCGCTGCCAAGGCTGTGTATTAGCTTCCCGCCATCTTCCAAGACCTGTAACGAATCGGAATAATCGACGCTGACGATGTTTGGAGGGGTTGGCATGAAGAACGACTTCAGAATGCCGTCCTCATCGCGCGGACATACTCTATTGAAGCTATTTAGTATATGATTGCATTCAAGTATGAGGGATGAAAATTTACCCGTTACTTCCGGCTGCTTCGATCTATTGATCAGACGCTTCCACTCGGGGCTTGATAATTTTTCATTGACGTTATTTATCTGCATCAAGCCAACCTCATGAAGATGCTTCAGAGTGTTCTCTCGATGTTCGCTTGAAGCTATGATCTTTACCTTGCTCATCCTAACAGGCCTCAGCATCTACTCCTCACCCAATATCCTCGACAGCAGGAGGTTCTTTGCGTTTTCCCTGCCTGATTCGGCGCGCTCAATCAGGTTGTCAGCATCAATTTTAGCCTCTTTGATGATTTTTTCGGCATGTTCGGAAGCTATGGACTTATATTTCTGCATCAGCTCTTCTTTAGTCCTATTGGCTGACTCAATAGCTCCTTTTACAACGGATTCGGCACTTCTGCGGCACTCATCAAGCATATTTTCAGCTTCTTGTGCAGCTTTTTCAGCCGCTACTTCTGCCTGCTCCTCCGCATTTTTTATCATCCTGAGGGCTTCCGATATGTTGTCAACCATATTCTGCAAACTCTCCTCGCGTTGTGCCAATCCAACCTTTCCGACGTTTCGTTCTGCTAATCCAAGTTTTCGATCCAACCTTCCAGATATTTAGCGAAAACAAAGATTTCACAACCGTTTAAAAATCTTTGATTTTTAAACCTGCTTTGTACCCTATCAGTTTATCAGATTCTTTCAGAGCGAGTTCGGCATCTTTAAAGTGTTCTGCTGATGCCTTTATTTCCTTTACGAGACCTTCGAGGTCATCATCCTCTATAAGCTTGTATAAGTGTTTGCACTGGGATATAAATATGTCAATTATGTCCCCATCAATTATGTTTTCATCATTCTGGTTCAGTTGAATCGTCGCATACAGGTGTGGGTCCTGAGCCAGTATTCTGCCAACAAGGTCCATCATTATTTCGTAGACAGGACTCATGAATCTTCTCGACTTGCGGATGTCAAAGTCAAGTTCCCTCAAAGTAGATGCCACGGCTATATGCGTGAAATGTGTCAGCCCCTGCACAACGGTCATTATCCGGTCATGCTCTTCCGGAGTGGTGATCTCCACTCCTGCTCCATGCCTCTCGAAGAGTTCCTTGACGCTGGTGCTCCATTTGCCCATCTCCTTGCGCGGCGTCATTATGATGACCTGTCCCTGCATGGTTTCCACGGTGGGTCCGAGGATGGGGTGCATCCCAACGACCTCGACACCATCTGGAGCATATGAATCCATGGCGTTCATTGGCATACGCTTAACAGACGTTAAATCCGATAAAAGAGATCCTCTGCGCAGGTGTGGAGCAACTTCACTTATCACTGCCTCCGTGACGTTTATGGGCACAGATATTATTGTGATGTCTGCATCTCTAACAGCAGCTATATTGTTTGCAGCATACTCAGCCCCGAGGCTGCGTGCAACCTCGTCAGCGTTATCATCCACATCCCTTATGATGACCTCATACCCATTGGCGATGAAGAATCTTGCGAACCAGCGCCCCATTGCGCCCGCACCGCCGATTATCGCAACCTTTGCGCCGCTCACAGCTGTTCACCTCCGAGTCGGGCTCTCACAGCACCCTCCATGACATCTGCCGGTGGATCGATTCCTGTAAATACGGTAAATGCTTTAACACCCTGGTACACCAGCATTTTAACTCCATCAATCGTTATTGCACCTGCTTTTTTCGCCTCTTTCAGCAGTCTGGTCTCAACTGGATTGTACACTATGTCAAAAACAATCTGCCCTTCATGCATCATGTTCGAGGTAATAAGCGATTCATCAACATGTGGGTGCATGCCTACAGGCGTTGTGTTGATTATTATATCCGAATTCCCGGCATATTGTTCGAGCTTATTTATAGAGTTCCATCCTACATCATCTGCCACACCTTCGGCAAGCAATCTAGCCCTTTCTGGCGTGCGATTGACAATGTGCAGATCGGCGCCCCTATCGTTGAGAGCGAATGCTATAGCCCTTGCCGCACCGCCAGCACCCATAACCAGAACACTTTTGCCGCGTACACTCACACCTGCTTCCTCAAGCGCGCAAACAGCTCCAGATCCATCGGTATTGTAGCCCTTCATATTCATGATATCCACCGTATTTACGGCTCCTATGCGCCTAGCATTAGCATCGAGATCAACCAGTCTGGTTACGGCTTCCTTGTGGGGTATCGTGACATTCAGCCCGCGTATTCCAAGAGCTTTCGCTCTAGCAAGAGCTTCTTGCAGGTCTTCCGGTTTCACATGGAATGCAAGATAGCAGTGATCGCTGAGGCCTAGCGATTCATACGCCGCATTGTGCATTGCAGGCGACAGCGAGTGTTCTATAGGATCTCCTATAATTCCATATATCACATCCATATTAAGGGTTGAATTAGCCTTGGCTAAAATAAGGGTTTCGGAGACTTGCATATAACTAACCTGAACCGCTAAACCACTCAGAATCCTGACATCATTGCTGAAACCAGTACTGTAACATATATCGGTTTAAATGTTCCAACCCCACCTAGATTAAAATGGTAGCTCCCCTCATCCTCTTTTCTTGCCAGAAGCCGCCCTATGGCGCCGAATATGATGCCAAAAACACCCGATGCCAGTATGATCGGGGCTACTGACGCTGTTGAGGGTGCTATTATAATTGCAAGGGGTATCGGCAGGATGCCAGCATAGTCGGGTACCACCACCCCAACTCCGCTCTGCACCTCACTGATGAAATAGGTCGCGATTATAAGTATTATAGTTATCATAAGTATAGCGGTTACTGACGTGCCTGTGCTCAGGTATATTGCCATGATAAGCGGCATTATGAATCCACCCAGATTTAGAGTTACCAGCGAATTGTATGCCTTTGGCTCACCTTCTTCAATCTCCTCTGCAAGGTCGATGTCGTATGTTCTGCTGAGAACTTCAACTGCGCTTTGGTCGAGAACGGGTTTTCGCGTTCTCATTCTCCATACGGGAATCTCTATTATAGTGAGAAGCAGCATTAGCAGTAGAACTACAAACAATGATATCGAGTTTATACTGAACTGCTGTCCCATCCGATTCATTATTCCCACTACGAATACGGCCAGTAACAGAAAGCCGAAGAACTCAAACAATTTATTATTGGGTTGATTTATTATTTTTCTAACCATGCCTGCTGTTCACCAACACTTATACAAATTGAATCCATGTCAGAGTCCGGATATGTTCCCGCACATACAACGCACATATTCCCATATTATGCGTGCGCTTTAAAAGTTATTCCCTTAGTTCATAACATCTCATTAATACTTCCACGGTCTAGATTGATTTTCCACCGCCCTCTATAGCCCCAAGTGCTGTATTCCCATAGTCCCAAGTGCTCGGAGATCTGGAAGACATCTATGGCATCCGTAAATAAGATAGCTCATATTAAAATTCTTATGGTTGTTCTTATGGTTGTTCTTATGGTTGTTCTTATGGTTGTTCTTATGGTTGTTCTTATGGTTGTTCTTATGGTTGTT
>JAUWIL010000148.1 GCA_030605385.1 Methanobacteriota archaeon | reverse complement strand
GGATTGTCAAGACGATTGAGGGAGAAGTAGAGGAGAGAAAAGGCATTGCAACCCTCCTTGAGGCAGCAGCTATTCTGAAGAGTGATATTGACGGGTTCAAGCTTATCCTGACAGGGTTGGTGCAGGATTCACCTGAAGGGAAAAGTAAGGCGCATATAGAGCTGGAGAGAGAAGCATCCAGACTGGGCATACTTGACAACCTGATTCTACAGAGGTTTAGCCATGAAGATATGTCTGCTGTCTATGCAGCCGCAGATGTGATGTGTCTGCCCTCATGGGATGAGCCGTGCAGTATGGTCATCATCGAAGCCATGGCATCAGGTATACCCGTGATTGCAGGCGGCAGTGGCGGTACACCGGAGCTGATAGAGGGTGGCAGAACTGGATATCTGGTAGAGCCAAAGAATCCAGAACGTCTTGCGGAGCTTATCAAGGAAGTGCTGACCGATAAAAGGAGAGCGTTGGAGATGGGTAAGAATGCCAGAGCAGAAGTGGAGAAGAAGTTTTCATTAAGCATCTTTGTTGACCGGCTGGAGAGGATATACGACTCCATCGATATGGTATGATGAACTCTGTCTTCCTCTCATATCATATCCTTCCCATATCGCATTCTTTCCATACCATATTTTTCTCATACCACATCCTTTCCATACCATATCTTTCCCATATCACATCCTTTATACCCTTTTACATCCATCTAAAATATGAAGTTGGAGCTGAGTAGAATAGCGGAGCTGAGTATAATAGCATGCACGTGGAAGAATTCACCAAAAAGGATAGCGCAGACATCTCCGAGCTGCTCAAAGAAGTGTGGGATAAAGCCGTCGAATATCCCGAAGGCTGGAGAAAGAAAAGAGCTATGAGCAAGGAGGCGGCCGAGCGCGACATGGATGAAGGATACCGCTATTTTGGGGTGAGGCTGAACGGCGAACTGGTCGGAATGTATAAGTTGTCAGTAACTGGGAGGGGCTGCTTTGGTGAAAATCAGGCAATTCTCCCTGAATACTGGAATACTGGCGTAGCGAGTGCAATGTACCACCAGTTCTTCAAGTTCGCAAAGGGACATGGGTGCCCGGTGAATTATGTCAACATCCTTGTAGGTCAGAAGTCAGGGGAAAAGCTGATGGAGAAGTTCGGCTTCTACAAGGTGGGCGAACCCTACGAGCAGCACGAGAACATGCCCGTCCAGATGTATGAGAGAAAGGTCGAAAAAGATTGATAATGGATTACAATTCCCTGAAAGTCGAGCTGCTGTGCTCGGGTGTGAAGGTTCCCGATGAAATATGGTACCGTAAGGGTGGAGCAGGGCCTGCAGCAGGCAGATACTTCCAGGTGCCTTCCGGCGCAGCTGTCAACATACCTGTGCAGGGAAAGTTCATAGAGCGCTCCCCATTCAGGCTGGAAAGTGTAGACGGTAAATGGGCATTATACCGGGATGATGATTTTTACTGCGAGATGACTCCAATTCCACAGCCAGAATTCTACAAAATGAAAACAACCAATGGCATTCCAATGTGGAAGATCGCACTGGTCCACGGCACAGACTGCCTTTCGACCACCGTAGACCAGACGTGCATATACTGGCGTGATGGAAGGCAGTGCAAATTCTGCGGCATCGAGCTCTCGCTGGAATACGATACGACAATAAAACGAAAAAGCCCTGAGCAGCTGGTCGAGGTTACACGTGCAACAAAAGATGAGGGGAGGGCAAACCATATGACTCTGACGATAGGCTCACAGGATACTCCTGCTGAAGAGTGTGCCATATTATCTGAAACCGTCCGAAGTATCAAAGAGCAGTTCGATATTCCAATCCACGTCCAGACCGAACCCGTTGAAAAAATGCATATGGAGGAGCTGTTTGCCAGCGGCGTGGATACAATCGGAATCCATATCGAGAGCTTTGATAAAGATATCATGAAGAAGATATGCCCTGGTAAGTCTGGCATTTATTATGACGGTGTCTGGCAGTCAGCAGTGGACATCTTCGGCAGAGATCAGGTGAGTTCTTTCGTGATTGCAGGGCTGGGTGAAACTGATGAAAATATAATACAGGGGTGCGAGATGCTGTCCTCAATAGGTATCGTCCCCTTTGTCGTTCCTCTGCGCCCAATAGCAAAAACACCTCTTGCTGACTGGTCACCCCCCTTGCCAGAAAGAATGATACCGCTGTACAGGAGGATTGGAGAGATAATGAAGCGGAATGGAGTTTCCCCGTTAAGAAATAGGGCTGGTTGTGTGCGCTGCGGGTGCTGCTCGGCGATATCTGAATTTTTCTGACATGTGGGGAAGGGATTATGCGGTGTTCATGGTTCTGTTATATGCTGGCATATACTAGATAGTGGCAGAATGAGGTAATAGCGTAATATTGGCGACTGCGGCATTCCATGTTTCTGTATCCCCTACATTCCTCCAGAAAGTTTATATCCTATTGTCATACTATATGATGTTAACATAACATGATTATCTTATCATCATACTATTAAATACGGTGTGATGTGGTGTACTGACATGACTGCCGTAAGACGTACGATAACCATAGACACTCATCTTGATGAGCAGGTGCAGGAGGTGCGCTGGTCGGAGCGCATAGAGAATTACTCCAAGACCGTGGAGCGCCTGCTGCGCGCCGGGCTCGAGAAGCTCGAATGAAGTACTAGAATGATAAATCGGAAGCTGTAAAATCGAGGCTGTACGGGAGTATGACAAAGAATGGTTGTGACAAAGAATGCGGGCAGCAAAAAGAGAACGCGCCCCGGGAAGAATAGGAAAAAGGTTGAGAACAACGCTGTGCTGACCGCGGACGACCTTGCAAAAAAGCAGCGCGAGATAGGGATAGCAGAATTCTTTGAAAAGAACCGCCAGATCCTTGGTTTCGACTCGGCATCCCGCAGCATGATCACGTGCATAAAGGAGGCAGTTGACAACTCGCTGGATGCATGTGAGGAGGTCGGCATTCTTCCCGACATACTGGTGAGAATCGGCAAGACCGGTGACAGGACGTATTTTCTTATGCTCGAGGATAACGGGCCGGGTATCGTAAAGGAGCAGATACCGCGCGTTTTTGCCAAGCTGCTGTACGGCTCGCGCTTCCACGCGATCAAGCAGAGCCGCGGACAGCAGGGCATAGGCATCTCGGCAGCCGTGCTGTATGCTCAGCTTACCACGGGAAAGCCCATACACATAATATCAAAGACCGGTGCAGACAAACCTGCACATTATTACGAGCTTGCGATCAACACTCAGAAGAACGAGCCCGAAATACTTGCCGACCGCATTATCGAATGGGACATGCCAAGGGGCACCAGGGTAGAGCTGGAGATAGAGGGTACCTACATACGCGGGAAAAGACAGTCGATATATGAATATTTAAAATCCACAGCGGTTGTGAATCCACATGCGCGCATCACTCTGGTGGAACCCGACGGAAACATAGAGATTTTTGAACGGGTTACCGACACACCTCCAAAGCAGCCAGTTGAGATAAAACCTCATCCCGCAGGCATAGAACTGGGCGTTCTGC
>JAUWIL010000028.1 GCA_030605385.1 Methanobacteriota archaeon | reverse complement strand
CATTTATGGGAAGCCTATCTGCATGTGACAGGTATATGTCAAGCAGTGTAATGAATCCTACCAACCCCTCGCCGCTGCTGATTACTGGCAGTCCGCCTATACTCTTCCTGATCATTATCTTCAATGCCTTGGGTACTGAATCATCGGGTGCTACGCTCACCAGCCCCTTTATAATAAGCATGATCTCCGATGCATTTATTCCGCCTATTTTGTCGCTGTTTCTGAGTACCATCGGCACCGTAACGATTCCCATGACTTCCCCTCCCTTCAGTACCGGCAGCCTCTCAACGTTGTTCCAGAGCATCTTGTGTATGATTTCCTTCAAGGGTGTATCCTCGGTTATGGTTATCAGATCTCCCCTTCCTGTCATGATGCTGTCTACAGTTACGGAAAGTCGATCTGCATGCGACAGGTATATGTCAAGCAGTGTGATGAATCCTGCCAACCCCTCACCGCTGCTGATTACTGGCAGTCCGCCTATGCTCTTCCTGATCATTATATTCAATGCTTTGGATAGCGGCTCATCAGGTGACACGCTAATCATCCCCTTCATATCAAGCATGATATCCGATGCTTTTGTTTCACCTATTTCATCGTGCATTTACTTTCTTCCCTCCAGTAGAAGTAATATGTAACTTTGGATTCTTGGTTCTTATATGATTCGTATAACGCTCAACGCGCTGCTGAAAGATATACTATACTAAAGAAGGACTTTTACTAAAAAAGGATTTCGCAAAGAGGATTCGCAGGATGCGGATGCGCTGTCCCACGTCCCTGAGCAGTTAAACACCACTAAACACCACATCTCTGTTTGCGCAGATGTATAAGCAAATGCTTGTCGCGCAGACGTTATTTCATTATGTCATGCAGGTTGAGCTTGTATTTGCCCAGATTGCCTCCATAATTGCCTGCACTGATTTTTACGACGCCCGGCACTTTCACGGCTGCGCTGATTCCCATTTTCATGGCAGTTTTGACGCGCCCCTCATCCAGCCCGTTTATAACCAGCTCGTACATGCCCCCAACATCTGGCGGCACCTGCGTACCTTCGACCTTTTCTTTGATTGTCGGGCAGTATTTTTCATTGGTTGTAGCCTTCATGAACTTGCTGTACCTGTTCGAGCCCACCTTTGAACCAGAGGACACTATCCCTCCAGGGAAGGGCGTTATGACTCCGTCAATCATGCTTATTGCATCTACTGCAACTTCTGCCGCCGTCAGTGCCGATAGCTGGTCGCTGGCCATTATAAAGAAGTTGCCTCCGGCGACTCCGCTTACCACGCCATACTCCTCTTCGCATATGAACTCTCCACCCATAATGGGAATCGCATATACTTCGCGCCCTCCCACCTGGGTCCGGTACTCCATACCATCCCCGAAGAAGTGAAGTTTCACAGGAACCTTTTCATCACTTTCAAGCCCGTTGAATACAGCAGTTGTTGGAGCCGTGAGTATGCACTCACCAATCCTCTCTATGAGCTGCTCTTTAATCCCCTCCGATTTGCTTTTGCATATTATGATGCTAATGCCCGGCCTTCCATCTGGCGTTTCCGATGCAGGTATTATACTGTCTATGCCCGCCTCTGCCGGGCACCCTATGAGGCTGGTGCCAAGTCCCGTAGCCTCTGTGGCTGCAATCAGTGCCCATCTCCCCGTCGCCGCCGTTACAACAACCCGCCCCATCTTGACCGGAAATGCTTCCGCATAGGTATCATCTATCTCAACATCATCTATTTTCATATTCGCCACAACCTCGCATGGTTTTGCATTCTTTTTGCATCATTTATATTCTTCAGTTCGATTATAAATGTTCTAAAAGTTCGATTATAAACCACAAAATCATTGACCCAATGTCGCTGACTCGAAATTTAACAATCGTTTTCCGTTTTTAAAGTGCAATCAGCCACAGCATCATGCATCACTATATCAGTCTGTGCTGGCACATTTTGCCTTCAACTTTTCATACTCTTTCTTGATGCGCTCCTGTATCAGCTGTTTATCATCATCGGTGAGGTGCCTGAAACGCCCCTGCATGTTCAGATACTCTTCTATCGGTTTTAGCTCTCCAATATTTACCGTGAGCCGGTACTCTCCATTCTCCCCCTCGTAAAGCGGGAACACCCCTGTCTGAACCGCTTTTTTTGCCACCGCAATTGACAGATCGGGTTTGAATCTCCACCCGGTTGGACACGGCGAGAATACGTGCAGGTACACAGGACCCTCGATCTGCATACCCTTCTGAACCTTCCTGATAAGGTCGAACGGGCGCCCTACAGAGGCAGTCGCAACATATGGTATGTTGTGTGCAGCAGCTATCTCGGGCATGTTCTTCTTCCATGTGTACTGACCTATACTCTTCTTGCCTGCTGGCGAGGTAGTTGTGCTTGCACCATACGGAGTTGCACTTGAGCGCTGTATGCCGGTATTCATGTACGCTTCATTATCATAGCACACGTACATCAGATCATGCCCTCTTTCAAGTGCGCCGGATATTGCCTGTAATCCTATATCACTTGTCGCACCGTCACCACCCATTGCCACCACTTTAATTCTCTTGTCAGGTATCTTGCCTTTGCGCCTCATTGCCTTGAGTCCAGCCTCTATGCCTGAGGCAACTGCTGCGGCATTCTCGAATAGCGTATGTATCCAGGGAACCTCCCAGGAGGTGTCCGGATAAAGGGATGAGATAATTTCTATGCACCCCGTTGCATTGGAGACTATTACGTCCTTGCCCATTGCTTTGCAGACCAGCCTGACTGCCAGAGCCTCTCCGCAGCCGACGCACGCCCTGTGACCGGGAGCGAAGTACTCTTCCTGAGGCACATCCCTCTTGGTAAATATTTTAAATTCGCTCGCCATCATTCTCTTGCCCCCACGATCTCGTAATCTTCTTCAAGTCCCTTTTCGGCCTGCTCCACGCCTTTGCGTACCATTTTCTTGAAGTCGGATGTTTTGACTTCCCGACCTCCGAGCCCTGTTACGAAGCCTATGACGTGGGGCATCCCTTCGTGTTCGTAGAGACTCGACCGCACTTCTGAGCATACGGGTCCACCAGGTCCGCCAAACGAAATTGCACGGTCAATTACTATGAGCGTTTTGAGGCTCTTCACGACCTCCCGCAGCTCGGTATGTGGGAAAGGCCGCCACAAGCGCAGTTTTAACTGTCCCACTTTCAGACCCTCTTCGCGCAGTTCGTCTATTGCAAGTGAAACTGTCTCATTGATGCTCCCCATGGCCATCACAGCAACATCTGCATCATCCATACAGTATAATTCGATAGGGTTGTACTCCCTTCCAAATATTTGCCTGAATTCATCCCATGCCTTCAGGATAATTTGCTTGCTGTTTTTAAGCGCTTCATCCTGTGCTTTTTTCACCTCAATGTACAGATGAGGAGGGGCATATGTCCCCATGCTTACGGGTTTATCAGGGTGAAGCGGATAAGGATAGTGAAACTCGGGCAGATATCTGTCGACCTGCTCCTGATCTGGCAGGATTATAGGCTCCACGACATGTGTTAGATTGAATCCGTCAAGGTTGACGACCACGGGCAGCAGCACATCTGCATCCTCTGCAATGCGGAACGCCTGGATGGTCATATCAAATACCTCCTGTCCATTCTCTGCAAATACCTGTATCCAGCCTGTATCTCTTATACTCATGGCATCTCCATGGTCGCACCATACGCTGAGGGGTGCCGAAAGAGCCCTGTTGCACAGCGCCATGACGATCGGGAGCCGCATAGAGGATGCGATATACATAACTTCATGCATTAGCTCCAATCCCTGGCCTGCGGTTGCAGTGAAGGTGCGCGCCCCTACTGCAGATGAACCAAGGCATGCACTTAGTGCCGAATGCTCTGATTCCACGGGTATGAACTCCGCATCCATCTCATCATCTGCTACAAGTTCCGCGAGATGCTCCACGATGTGAGTCTGGGGCGTTATCGGGTATGCGGATACGACGTCTGTTTTGCACATTTTGACAGCTTCACTCAGAGCTATTGATACTTCCATCCCTGTTCTTTCTGGCATCCTCACTCAATCCTCCACCATGGTTACTACGTGCATGGGACATTCATGGGCGCATATACCGCAGCCCTTGCAGTGGTAGAGGTCTGCCTCCATGAACCCGTCATCATTCACATGTATGCACCCTTCGGGACAGAAAAGATAGCAGAATCCACACTTTATACATTTCTCAAAATCATAGGTAGGTCTCTGTGAACGCCAGTCACCGGTTTTATAGCTTCTGGCACTGCCGGCATCCGTCACGACTGCTCCTGGTTTGAAATCCTTCCATCCCGGTAGTTCCTCAGATGATTGCATTGCCATTTCCCCTTATGTTCTGATCTCCTGCCGCCTTTACCTCATCATAGGCGCGCTTCATGGTATTTATGTTCTTCTCAGCCATGCGCCCGAACCGCTTTTTGAGCGGTTCCACGAGTGAATCAAGATTTACCACTCCTGTTAGCTTCACCATTGCTCCAAGCATGGTCGTGTTAGCTACTGGAATCCCGAGAGTCTCTCTTGCAATCTTCGTGGCATCCACGGTAGAGACTC
This sequence comes from Methanobacteriota archaeon, assembly GCA_030605385.1. GTDB lineage: Archaea > Halobacteriota > Syntropharchaeia > JAUWIL01 > JAUWIL01 > JAUWIL01. The sequence continues at coordinate 13,861 of JAUWIL010000028.1, read as the reverse complement.
TCCATTTACTGCTGTTAAGCTTATTACTCATCTCTTCGGGCGTATTATCCGTGTTAATGACTATTATCCCACCATCCTTCAATCCTGACGTTACATCCATTACCTGCAGCAGGCTGGGGTCAAGCACCACCACCACATCAGGCTCGTGTATCTCGGTCCGTATCTTGATAGGCTTATCCTCACTGACCCGTACGAATGCCTGCACCGGTGCACCTCTTCGCTCAGGCCCAAAACTCGGTAATGACTGCGCGTATTTCCCCTCTTTTATCGCAGCCAGTGCGGTCAGCTCCGCCAGCGTTACAGCCCCCTGTCCACCTCTTCCATGAACTCTTATCTCTTTCATAAAATTCTGCCCCCCACTCTGATTATCAAGTTCCCATCTGCTGGATTCTACATCATCTTGGTTGAATTGTAGAGCAAACTATAAATCGGCACGTCTATAATTGGAACATAGTTGGTTAACATAACACGTCTATAATTGGAACATAGTTGGTTAACATAGTTGATTTATATTCTCGTTGAACCCCCGCATACGATACGATGATAAAAATACTTAAGTTTTTCCGAATCTGACATTTACTGGCAACATTATATCTATCAATATATCTAGCAATTTATCTAGCAATTGATCAGGATTGAGAAAATGCCCCTCCGCAGGTCTTAACCACCAGTCAATAGAACCGGTGAAATGTCGGTTTTAACAGCAGTTTCAGCAACACATTCTGCCTGGAACCTTTATCATTAATTATTACCGTACATCGTTATGCCCAGCTGTAAAGGAAACTAATAAGTATCTCGAGTGCATAGTACACTGCACCCCAAGGATAGGTCTAGCCGTTATTGCCTAGGCATCCTTGGCTTATATGTACTTTTATATGGTATTGAAATACGCACAGGAGGGAAATTATGGTTGGAATAGTAGGATATGGGATGTACATCCCTGTGTACAGGCTTAAGCCTGATGCGTACTGGGATGCATGGATGGTCTCCTTTGCCTCGATGGATGGAGTGAAGGAGAAAGCAGTGCTTGGATGGGACGAAGACGTAGTGACAATGGGCGTGGAGGCAGCACAGAATGCACTAAACTGTGCAGGAATGAAGGGAGATGAACTTGATGCGATCTATCTTGCAAGCACGAGTACTCATTACTCGCTCAAGCAGTCAGCACCGATAATCGCTTACACTATTACGGCGCGCGAGGATATACAGACTGCAGACTTTGCACACTCAGAAAACAGCACGATGGAGGCGCTGGCAGCTGCCTGTGACTTTGTGAAAGCAGGCAGGGGTAAGACTGCAATGGTGATTGCCTCTGACGCGCAATATGCGCCGCCTGGAAACTCAGGTGCGGGCAGTGAGCACTGGGCTGGAGCAGGAGCAGGAGCAGTCATAATCGGCAATGGCGGTGTAATAGCCGAGATTGAGGACATATTCACGGTATCAAGAGAATTCACGGACAGGTTCAGGGTAAGCAGCACGAAGGCTTTCAGCGAGAACGATAATGCTTACTACTCTATGGGGCACGGCTACAACAAGTCAGTAATTACTGCTGCCAAAGGCGTTATTGACAGGACTGGTAATGATAAGTTTGACTATGTGGTACTCAGACAGCATCACGTGAGACCGCCAAGAGGCGCCGCTGTAGCAGCCGGACTTATAGACAAGAAAGATAAGAAGGCTCAAGCCCTCATACTTGACGCAGTGACCATGTGCGGTGACACGGGAACAGCAGACATATTCATAAACCTGGCATCTATCTTTTCAGGTAAGAAGACATCAGAGTCTGGTAAAAGGATACTTGCAGTTGGGTACGGTTCTGGCGTATCTACGGCAGTCAGCATGGTGACGACAGACATGGTAACCACCAAGAAGACGTCGCCAGACTTCAGAGAGTATACAAGGAAGCGCAAAGTTTACGTTAAGGACTTCATGTGGTACGCAAAGTCGAGAGGATGGGTGCCCAAGAACTGGGAAGGAGCCCTGCCCAAGATGTGAGGTGACGAAATATGGTGTATGAAACAATTTTTGACCGGAGCAAGGGTGCAAAATACCGCCTAATGGGCATGAAATGCAAGAAATGTGGAAGAGTCTACTATCCGTTCCAGTACATATGTGAGGACTGCTATGGGCATGAGTTTGAGGAGGTGTCACTACCCCGCATGGGTACAATACACAGTCTAAATCTGATACCGGTGCCCCCTGCCATGATGATGGACAAAGTGGAATACACGGGACCTTATTATACGGTAATGGTAGACCTGGATACGAACGATGAAGTGAAGAACACTGTCCGCCTGATATGCCAGATGACAGACCTGCCGTACCCTGTTGACCTAACCAAGGCATGGCTGCCTGCAGGCAAAGACGAGAACGGGAATGAACTGCCTGCCCGCTGGGCTGACGATGTCAAGATTGGAACGAGAGTTGAACTGGTGTTCCGCAAACAGTTCGTAGTTTTCGACGGCGGAGTGAAGTATGGCATCAACGCCAGACTGTTACCGGATAAAGAGGGAGGTGAATAAGATGGCAGCCAAGAAATTCGGATTCAAGAGAAATGTGGCAATAGTGGGTGTGGGGCAGACAAGATTCGACAGACACTTCACCAGAAGCTCGCCAGACCTGCTTGCTGAAGCGCTGCTTGTGGCACTTGACGACTGCAACAACATAGAGCCAAAGGACATAGACGAACATGTACTGGGATACTGCGGTCTCGGATCACTTTACATTGCGAATGTTGCAGGGTATTTTGGAGACTATCTGGGTTTAATGCCAAAGCCGATGTCCAGGACCGAGAATGCATGCGCGACCTCCTCATATGCGCTGAGACTCACTATAGCGCTGGTAGCCAGTGGAATGGCAGATATAGGTGTAGCGAGCGGCGTCGAGAAGATGTATGAAGTAGGAACCAGTCAGATCCTGTATGAGATGAGCCGTGGTGGAGACACCGAGTTCGAGAGCTACTATGGGGTTACGTTTGCAGGACATTATGCGTTCCTGGCATCGAGGCACTTCCACGAATACGGTTCAAGCAAGAAGCACCTCTGCAAGATCGCAATGAAGAACCACGCCAATGCTGTGTACAACCCAATGGCTCAGTTCCAGCGAGCAATCACCGAGGACCAGTACTATGGCGCACTGCCGGTGGCAATGCCTATGCAGATGCTGGACTGCTGCCCGCTGACCGACGGTGCAGGAGCAATTATAGTCGTCCCTGCCGAGGACGCAAAGAAATACACGGATACGCCGGTATATGTGCTGGCATCAGCAGCAGCGACTGCATCCCTCTGCACATTCAGGAGACATGAGACGGCTGGTATAGAAGCAGCTACGTTTGCATCGGATATGGCGTATGCACAGGTGGGTATGAAGCGCGAGGATGCCCACCATACCAAGAAAGTCATAGACGTTGTTGAAGTGCACGACTGCTTTACAATTGCAGAACTGTCGGCATACGGCGACCTCGGTCTGGCAAAGAAGGGTGAAGAGCACCTATGGGTCGAGCGGGACGGTCCGATGGTCGGCGGCGACATACCTGTCAACCCTGACGGCGGACTGAAGGCAAAGGGGCACCCTGTTTCAACAACGGGAGTCAGCCAGGCAAGAACGCTCGTGCGGCAGCTGAGAGGCGAGGACGATCCACATGTGCAAGTACCTGGCGCAGAAGTCGGTCTGCAGCACAACGTGGGTGGAAGCGGAACTGCAGTGGCGGTTCACATGTACGGGAGAGACCTTGACTCGGTACAGAAGAAACTGAAGAAGTAAACGAAAAAATCCAGAAAAACAATTAAACTGAGGAAGAGTTTGCTGAGCCATACTCTTCCTTGGAACTATTATTTTTCATCCATAGTTTGTTTAGCCGTAGGCGGGCTTGTGCAGCTAACTCATCCTGGTACTATCTACTTATTTCCATCATGACAGCGTCTTATCGCTTCAGCCGCACGTGCCGCATCGAGGGTGTGCTGCAGGAGCATTGCAATGGTCATAGGTCCAACACCGCCCGGTACTGGTGTTATAAGGCGTGCCTTCTCACGTACTTCATCAAACTCAACGTCGCCGTATATTTTGTCGCCGACCGTATTGATGCCAACATCGAATACGATGACACCATCTTTGACCATGTCGGCTTTTACGAGCCCCTTCACGCCCGCAGCCACAACCAGCAGGTCAGCACATAGGGTGTGTACCTTCAGATCTTTTGTATAGACATGACAAACTGTTACCGTGGCATTACGGTTGAGAAGCATTCCTGCAAGCGGCTTGCCCACTACATTGCTGTGCCCTACGATGACTGCGTTGATGCCCTCCAGTTCTACACCGTATTCATCCAATGCCGCTATGATTCCGTGGGGTGTGCACGGCACCAACCTCTCCCGTCCGATGAGCAAATTACCCATATTCATTGGGTGGAAACCATCCACATCCTTGCTCGGGTCGACGGTTCCTACCACAATGCGCTCATTGAGGTGAGGCGGTAGCGGCAGCTGTACAAGAATTCCATGAACATCACTCCTGGAGTTAAGGGCACGAATAACATCGAGAGCACCTTCCATACCGGCATCGGCAGGTAAATTTGCATTCTCGGACGCTATGCCAACGCGCTCGCATGCACGGTGTTTCATGCGCACGTACATCTGCGACGCGGGGTCCTCACCTACCATGACGGTAGCAAGACGTGGAGGTGAACCAACATCCTTCAGGAAAGCTCCAGCGCGTTCTTTCACTCGTTCCTCGATCTTTTTTGCAAGAGCACGCCCATCAATGATATTACTCACAGCTTCGGCATCGTCACTCATCAAACTTAACACCCTCAAAACTTGGAACTCGATATTATAAACGTCTTCTCATGGAACAGGAAATTTCTCACATAGCGCTCCTATTTCAGAGAGTATTTTGTCCCGTACATTTGCGTCACCCATATTTTGGACTCCCCTGGCAATCAGGCTTCCTATTAGCCGCATCTCGTTTTCTTTCATACCCCTGGTAGTTACTGAAGGGGTGCCGATCCTAATCCCGCTGGTGACGAATGGCCCCAACTCCTCAAAGGGTATCGTATTCTTGTTAAGTATTATGCCGCATTCGCTCAGATATGCCTCAGCATCCTTGCCTGTGATACCGAGTTCCCTGAGGTTTACGAGCATAAGGTGATTGTCCGTTCCACCTGACACAAGTCTGAGCCTATTCTCTATCAGTACGTCTGCCAGGGCTTTTGCATTCTTGACAATTTGCTCCTGGTATGCCTTGAACTCAGGGGTAAGTGCCTCTTTGAGGCATACAGCTTTGGCGGCGATGACGTGCATCAGCGGCCCGCCCTGCATGCCCGGGAATACAGCCCTGTCAACATCTCTGGCAAATTCCTCGCGGCACATGACAATACCACCCCTTGCACCCCGCAGCGTCTTGTGGGTGGTGGTAGTTACAAAATCTGCATGAGGTACCGGGGAAGGATGTACGCCGGCAGTCACCATGCCTGCGATATGGGCTATGTCAGCCATCAGGTAAGCCCCCACATCATCTGCAATTTCATGGAAACGCTTGAAGTCTATAATGCGCGGATATGCACTTGCTCCAACCACTATTAACTTTGGCTTTGCCTTTCTCGCAATCCCAAGGACCTCGTCATGGTCTATCATTTCGTCCTTGCGGCTCACACCGTATGTCACCACATTGTACAGCTTTCCTGAGAAGTTCACGGGACTGCTGTGCGAGAGATGACCGCCGTGTGTGACATCCATGCTGAGTATTGTGTCCCTGGGCTTCAGAACGGTGAAGTATACTGCCATGTTGGCGGCGGAACCTGAATGGGGCTGCACGTTGGCATGCTCGGCACCGAAGAGTCTCTTGCATCGTTCTATTGCAAGCCTCTCTGCTATGTCGACATTCTCGCATCCGCCGTAGTACCGCTTTCCGGGATACCCCTCGGCATACTTATTGGTCATTATGCAGCCCTGCGCCTCGAGAACTGCCTTACTTGTGTAGTTCTCCGAAGCAATCAGATTGATTTTATAATTCTGTCTTTCATGCTCCTTCTGCAGCGCGTCGTATACTTCCTCGTCAATGTCCTTTATGTGCTTATATTGCGGTAACATGTTCAACCCTTAGCCAGTTTGTAATCAGTTCAAGTTTATAATCAGTTTATGATGCGTAAACACCATCGTTCAATCGATCTGTATCTGACGTCCTGCGAAACGTAGTTTCGCTGAATATCTTGCGAAGCAGAGCTTCGCGAGATATCTGAAACGCAGAGCGTTTCAGAGATGTGTGCTGTGTTATTTTCAATTCCAATGCCATTGACGCCATTATACAATCCCATATACTACTGATAAATCTTATGTTTATCAATCTTTCATGTAGATTCAGCTGAAATGGGGCGCTGCATTCATTGTATTACAATATGAGATATTAGTACGAGATATTAATATGAAGCTAATATGAAGCCTGACACATTCAAGAACAGAATATTCTCTTACAAACCATCAGCACTCTAAATCCTCAGCAGGTTATACCTTCTCTGCCACATCCCGAGCCTCTCTGCCGTTTTGAATTGAACCTCGGCATCCACATGGTTGATTCTCGACAGTTTATCCACTCCAGGGTTGAGGGCATCCACTCTTTCTGCCATGCTGCCGCGCACGCCCGGAGATTCGACAATAAGGTCAGACGATGCCTGATCTATTGAAAGTGGATCCATGGAGGCAAGCAGACCTATGTCCGGCACTACCGGCCGATCGGAGAAATCGGTACAGTCGCAGTGCCATGTGATATTAAGTGCTATGTTCACAAAGCTGACCTTGCCCGGGTCGAAAGCAGCCATCACACCTGCAGCCGAATCAGCGACGCGAATCTGAAACTCGGGTATCATATCTACGTTGGATACCCATGCCTTTTGCTTGCAGCTGAATACACATATCTCGCACCCGAAGCATACATCCACATCAAAATCAATATTGCCGGTTTCGCGCTCAAGAAGTATCGCACGCGATGGGCACACATCTATGCAGTCACCGCACAGGGTGCATTTACTTTCATCAAAGCTTGGGCGAAGTACCGAGTGCTGCACTATTTTGCCGCGCTTGGTCACACACCCCATGGCCATATTCTTTAATGCACCGCCGAACCCCGCACGAGCATGCCCCGTGGGATGCGACACAACGATCATCGCATCTGCGCTGTGTATGGCGGATGCCACTTCCACACCCTTGAGAACATTCCAGTCACCCTCAACTCTCATGCCATCCATACCGTTCATGCCATCTGCTATTACTATCGGGCAGCCCATACTCTCAGGGTTGAAGCCGTTCTCGGATGCCACTTCTAGATATCCAAGTTCCGTGAAGCGTCTTCTGCCGTAGAGAACGGTTGTATCGGTTACAAAAGGCTTTCCACCTGCCTCTTTTACCATGTCGACCACTCTTCTTATTATGGCGGGGTGTATGTGGGTGGTATTTCCCGAATCCCCCATGTGCGTTTTCACCGCTACGGTATCACCCTTATTCACTATACCAGTGACTCCGGACTCATGGGCAAGCAATCTCAACTTGTTTAATAACCCATCCTTCGATTTTGTCGCACCCGCTTCTGCAAAGTAAACATCCGACAATTTACAGCCACCACTTTCGTACTCTCGGTATTGAAATAATCTTATGCGCCCACACTCGTATTAAATGAGGTACATGCTACTTATATCATTTATGGTAGCCGTGCCACCAGAAATTAGGGCAAGCAAAACACAACATTCATCACTTCTTTTCGGTGGGCTTTACCTCATAATAACTTTGTAGGATTCATCTTTCCAGCGGAGATGACTGATTCCGATGTATGACATGCAATTGCACCTACTGTTGTTTTCTGCGTTGATCGGACTTGTTCTTGGCATAATTTCGGGTTTAACGCCCGGAGTCCACACCAACAACTTCGCATTACTCCTCGTGGCATCAGCAGGCATATTTGCATCATACGGCTTTGCACCCATCTATATCGCTGTGATAATCCTGTCAAATTCTATAACTCACACATTCCTTGATATCGTACCATCCATATTTCTGGGAGCTCCCGAGGCAGACACAGCCCTTGCAGTTCTTCCTGGCCACAGACTGCTCATGGATGGGCGCGGCATGGAAGCCGTTCGCCTGTCGGCACTTGGCAGCGGCGCATCCATAATAGCATCCCTTATATTAATACTGCCTCTTGCATGGTTCTTCAAGTCCTCACACGCATTCGTGCAGGAGCACATAGCATCAATTCTGATATTGATATCACTGCTGCTGGTGTTATCCGAGAAAAGTGATGACAGTGCTGAGGAAATGCTCGGAAGGTTCAGATTCAAGCTCCTTGCATGTGCATTATTCATGCTTTCTGGTTTTCTTGGTTTGATTGCTTTTGAGCGTACTGGACTAATGCAGCCCCTAATCATGTTCGGCGAACCATCGATCCTGTTCCCTGTATTTACAGGGATTTTCGGTGCATCAACTTTAATTGTCAGTCTGATGACCTCCGCTGTGGTACCGCCCCAGACGAGAAATGTGGCGGGCTTTGACCTGCCGCGGAGGCGCATTATACGGGGAATTCTGACAGGCAGCGCAGCCGGTTCGCTTGTCTCGTTCCTGCCCGGTGTATCCTCTGCAGTGGCAACCGTACTGGCGCGGCTTGCGGTGCGCGAAAGCGAGGAAGAGGTGGATGATGCCGGAAGTATGGATGCGGGCAAGGAATTCATCATATCGCTGTCAGGCGTCAATACTGCCAATGCACTTTTTTGTCTGATATCCCTCTACATAATAGGCAAGAGCAGGAACGGTGCAATGGTGGCGGTAAGTCTAATAACAGATGCATCACAGTGGAACAACAGCACAGTTGTCATGCTGCTTATGATAATTTTGCTTATCTCTATAGTTTCCTATCTGCTGACCATAATAACAGGCGAGTGGGTCTCCGGCTTCATTCATAGGGTGAACTATCAGAGGGTCTGTACGGCAGTGCTTGTCGGGCTTTTCATCATGGTCATACTGCTTTCAGGATGGTTCGGGCTAGTAATATTTCTTACGTCCATACTGATAGGTATGATACCCGTATACGGCAATGTTCGCAGGAGTCATGCAATGGGGGTCATCATACTACCCATAATCATAAGGCTCATGTAAAAAACTTATAAAAAACTTATGCAAAAATAGACTCTTTGAAGGAGCTCTCCTATGGGCCCGCCGAGATTTGAACTCGGGACCTCACGGTTTCTCACCCCATCTCCCACATCATCTTCTTGAATACACAAGGAAGGTAGAAGTATCGTGGTTATCAGCCGTGCGCTCCGACCTGGCTAAGCTACGGGCCCCTGGTATTGATTGCGCTACACATGGCGGAGCAAAGCTCCACTCGTCTTGCGAACTAAAGGTTCGCGAGACAGGTAAAAATCTATGATTTTACCAAGTCTTGCAAAATTTCCAATTTTGCGGGGCAGGCGAACTACCGTTCGACAAGTCTAGCAGAACCAAATATCCTGCAAGATGCCACATCATGTGCAAGCGTTAGTGTTTGTTCTATTGGTTGTTATTTAATCTTTTCTTTTATAAAGATATAAAGGTGCAATTGTATGCAGTAATTGATATGGGTTTGATTTTGTCTGGAAGCGATGGCAAATGTTAAGTATTTATCTAATATTAGGTTCAAAGATGCTGGATGCGTCGTTAGCGTGTTTTGCTCGGGCCGGTAGATCAGCTGGTAGATCGTCACCTTGGCATCAACTCTCTCACTTGCTCTGCTCTGTCTGCAGAGGGCTTGCCAGATTGGTGGAGGCCTCGGGTTCAAATCCCGACCGGTCCACTCAGGATAATTGAATCGTTGGCGTCATATAGATGTCAAATGGTGCAAAATCTGGCGCAAAATAAAATAATTGAATCTTTGGTGTTATCCAAATGTCAAATGGTGCAAAATCCGCTGCAAAATCCAATGTGAGCAGTAAGAAGTCTGCACTTAATAAGGATACTCCGGAGGAGAAGCATAAGCGCTACATAGACGGCATCAAGAAGACCCTTCTACCACTGCTGCTTGGCGTATTATCTGCAGTTGCCCTATTCGATTTGCGTGCCGATCCTGCCGAAACACTGGGATTGCTTGTGATGTTTTTAGCAATACTCGTACAGAAATATATTTACCCCTATCTGGGTGTTGATCCTGACGGATTCGGCGGTAAGGATTGGTTTTACATTTCCTTTATGACGTTTGCCTTCTGGTTTGTGAGCTGGACTATTCTGCTTAACTGGTAATGGAATGGGTTTTACACTTCACATGGTTTATGATGCCAATCACTTTATACAAACGCATATTAAACTGTAAACTGCCAATTACAAAGACAATTTGTCAAATATATTATCAGTCCTATCAGTCTGGAGTAATGGTGGTAACCGCACATGCACATTGCAGTACTTGACAGGAGATACTGCCAGCCCAAGAGGTGCGCTGAAGAGTGCATAAAATACTGTCCCAGAGTGAGGACAGGTGACGAGACTATTGTTATAGGAGAGGACGGCAGGCCGGTCATATCGGAAGAGATGTGCATAGGTTGCGGCATATGTGTTAAGAAATGCCCTTTCAAGGCGATTTATGTTGTCGGACTTCCCGAGGAACTTGAAGGCCGCGAAGTATATCGTTATGGTGAGAACGCCTTTGCCTTGTATGGGCTGCCCATACCCCGCATGGGGCATGTCACGAGTATACTCGGTCCGAACGGTACCGGCAAGAGTACTGCTGTAAACATACTTTCAGGTAGCCTGAAGCCCAATCTGGGGAGATATAGACAGGGTGAGGAGCCTAGCTGGGAAGATATAATAAAGCATTATGCTGGCTCAGAACTTCAAGATTATATTCGCAGTATCGTGGACAAAGAAAAGTGCGTATCGGTAAAGCCGCAGTATGTTGACGCAATACCTGAAGTGTTTACGGGAAAAGCAATCGAGCTTCTGAAGCAGAATGATGAACGAAATGCCCTTGATGAACTTGTAGAGCGGTTGAATATATCAGGTGCAGTCAACCAAGACATAGGCACCCTTAGCGGGGGGGAGCTGCAGAGAGTTGCACTTGCAGCCTGCATGGCTCGGGATGCAGACTTTTACTTCTTCGATGAAATCACGCCGTATCTGGATATATATCAGCGCATTAACGTAGCGAACATGATACGTGAGCTGGCTCAGAGTAAAACAGTACTGGTGGTGGAGCATGACCTTGCAATCCTTGATTTGCTTGCAGATTCAGTTCACATAGCATACGGTGAGCCATGTGTTTTTGGCGTCATGGCATATCCCAAGGGTGTGCGTGTAGGCATCAATGAATACTTAAGCGGCTTTTTGAGCGAGGAAAACATACGAACACGCAGGGAGGCTGTGCAGTTCGAGCTGCGCGCGCCAAAGGTTACAGAAGAGAATGTAGAACCAGTCTCCGAGTACAGCGCTTTTGAAGTTGAATTTGAACAATTCAAGTTGCACGTGGACCGCGGCGTCATTCCCAGAAACAGTGTGATAGGCATCGTAGGTCCAAATGGAATCGGCAAGACGACTTACATCCGCACACTTGCGGGACTGCAGGAGCCGACCAAGGGCAAACTTGAGATGAATATTGCAGTTTCTTACAAACCCCAATACATCAAGGCAGATTCAGGAATAACGGTTCGCGAACTCCTCACGTCGGTTACAAAAGACCTGTACAAGGCATATTATGCTACAGAGGTGCTGAGACCGCTTCAACTGGAGAAGCTGCTCGACCGCGATCTGGTAGAACTCAGTGGAGGGGAGATTCAAAGGGTTGCGATTGCAGAGTGCATCAGCCGCAGGGCAGACCTATATCTCCTTGATGAGCCGAGCGCCCACCTCGATGTGGAGCAGCGCATACAGGTCACCAAGGTCCTGAGGAGATTTGCAAAGAACAACGAAACCAGCGTCATGGTCATAGATCATGACATATATCTAGTCGATATGCTTAGTGACCGTCTGATGGTTTTCTCTGGCACACCGATGATGAATGGAAAGGTCATGGGACCATTTGATATGCGCGAGGGAATGAACAGGTTTCTAAAGAATCTTAACATCACCTTCAGAAGAGGTGAAGGCAACCGTCCCAGGATTAATAAGCCCGAATCCAAACTTGACCGCGAACAAAAGGAGATTGGGGAATACTATTATATCAGAGGAGAATCCTGAATGTCTGCCATCTACCCAATCCATCAATTAGAACATCTGAATAACTGAATCTTGAGAATGATATAATCCAAAAAATGCTACAATGACGGGAATGCTACAATGACGGGAATGCTACAATGACGGACGCGACGGGATTCGAACCCGCGATCTACAGCTATCATCGAGCCCCTAAAATATCAGTTGGTTCAATCAACAATTTTAAATCGGCGGAGTAAAGGGATGTAACCAACATCCAGGCCAGTTTTAACAATCACCGATTTTAAATTCAATCTATTTTTGAAAGGCTCATAGGAGGCTGTCGCCCTATCCTGGCTAGGCTACACGTCCAGCTTACATATGGTGTTTCTTTAATAGTTAAGATTTTGCGTTTGCGCATTTCAGAAAAGCAACGGCAACATTATTCATGCTCGTGGCAGCATTATTCAGACTCTTATCCTGTCATGGTGGGTGTAAACGTTCAATCTTTCATCAGATGCAAAGCATACGAGGCATATCCCTGACCGTTCAGCGGCATCAACTCCGCTGCTTATGGGCGCAGCCTTTGATACCACGAGTGGTATGCCTGCACGTGCAGCCTTCATCACCATTCCTGCGGGCTGCCTGCCGCTTGACAGAAGGAAAGACTCCGATAGATTCAGTTCGTTTATGATGCAATATCCCACGACCTTATCGACTGCGTTATGACGTCCGACGTCAACAGCTCTAGCGAGTGGCTCACCGTCTTTGCTTATTATTGCGGCTGAGTGGACACCGCCCGTAAGGCTGTGCATCTCGGTCTGCATTAGCGGCACGCACCTTAGAATTGTTTTGGCATTGAACGATACATTGGATTTGACTTTTACATCATCTTCAAGACCCATCCGGAATAATCCTGACGATCTAATCTCGGCAATTTCATTTGGGGTTTTATTGGTAGTATTAATTGTAGCACCTATGCGGTCATCTTTAACTTCCACTTCTATTATGTCATCAGGATCGGCTATTCCCTCGCATACGAGATGTCCTACTGCAAATTCTCTGAGCATATCGTCAGTGCATGTGATTAAAAGAAATGGCTCTTTATTGATGTACATGGGTGTGCTTACTTCAACGGCTATCTTATCCTTTTCATCTCTGAACCCAGCCTCCGTTATAACCCTCCTCTCAAATTCTTTATAGAACATCAGCGAACCATTCCTTTTCATTCTTAAGTGCTGTTGGAGTTATTGGACAATGGGCATTAATAAACACTGTCATAAAGGGCATCATTGTTACTGCAACCTACCGCAGCACATCTTGCTGGCTAAACATTTCACCTGTTTGTGGAACAAAGTTCCATAACCGTATGAAATGCGTCACATTTCAGACATACCCATAAAAAATTGACTGGACAAACTATCGGGTATGGAAATAAATAAAAAAATAAGTCAGATATGCGCAGGGAAAAAATCAATATGTCGGCATGACCCTATTAACCCTGCAAACATTGAACGCTATGTTTTTTGTCGAAGACAGGTAAGACAATAAAGCCTAAGATAGCAAGACCTATGATGCCACATCTGCCAAGTTCCACTTGAATTAGGGCAACGCTAAGGCTATCTCTTTTTCTTCTTTGCTGCATTCTTGGCTGTCTTCTTTGCTGCCTTCTTCTTGGCCGTCTTCTTTGCTGCCTTCTTCTTGGTTGTCTTCTTGGCCGTCTTCTT
>JAUWIL010000151.1 GCA_030605385.1 Methanobacteriota archaeon | reverse complement strand
TTATGGAGCACAGCTCCATAACCGTATGGAAGCGGAGCTTCCATACATGTTTGCAAAACAGGGTTTTGCAACCGTATAAAAATCAAAGATTTTTAAACATGTTTGCGGAACACAGTTCCGCAACCGTCTGAAATGCTTCGCATTTCAGACATGTTTCCTAAAACACACCATGTACAATATACGGCGCAGTGATAAGAAATACTATGGACGTGAATATAAGTGCGGCCAGCAGGCTCACAATTCGCTCTGAGAACGTTTCAACCTTCTTCTCATCTTTCATGAACAGCTCGAGTAACGACCTGAAGAATTCTCTGAAGACATGTCCTCCATCCATGGGTACCGCAGGCAGGCAGTTGAACGTGGCAAGCATGAGATTAAGCCACCCAACCCAGAATAACAGGTTGGCTATGCTGAACACTGCACCTCCAAGTGGAGAGCACCAATCTGCAGGACGGTAGAAATACATAAGCTCCCCCGAGAAGCTGTTAAAACCATACAGGTGCAACGGCAAAATCGGCAGTGAGAATAATAATATTGTGGCAGCCCCGGCACCCACCGGAGTGGAAAACATTAATGGAATGTTGCGGAGAAAAGTCAAATAACCTTCTGCAGGAAATTCACCGATTGTCATTCCAAGCTGTGAGTTGGCAATTATTATGGTCGGTATGCCAACGCCACCGCCATATCCCTCTTGTAGGGTAATCGGCACAGTCATCAGTGAGTCTGCATATGTCACGTTCAGCAATACTGTCTGACCTGGCGTACAGTTCCGAAGGAATGGGATTAGAGCGCTCGAATCATTTATTAGATGGCCGTCTGCTCTTGTTATTATCATGCCGGGCATAAGCCCTGCCTGCTCCGCGTACGACCCATATAAAACATCAGCTATGCCAGCTCCAGCATAAGGGTTTAATGTCAGATTGAATTCAACTGGCGCCCTGTCCTTTACGCCGCTGATTTTCACGCTATCTCCGATCTGGCTGTAGTTTATGGCTCTGCCAAAATCACTCATATTGTTAACAGGTATTTTATTGATGTACGTTATTATAACCCCTTGAGACATGCCAGCAAGTTCAGCCGGCGAATTATCTACTACGTCATAGATCGTCACCCTTGCATTACCCGCAACAGGTTCTATCATACTCAGTCCAGGTCCGAAGAATAATGCAAATGCCAGGATGGCGACTACAAAATTAGCCGTCACACCTGCAGTTAGGATGCGCACTCGTGCGCTGCGCGTGACAGTACGAACTGGAGCGGAGCTGGCAGCAATCACCTTACCTGAATCAGTGCCGCCGTTTTCGCCAGTTCTTCTTGTGCCGAATAACTCTTCCTCGTCAGGCTCTGCAAAAGCCCCTATGGGTATCAGTGCAAAGAGCACCCCCATCGATTTAACTCTCACTCCCTCCACCTTGCAGAGTATTGCATGGGAAAACTCATGAACAAAAACGGCGACAATCAGACTGACAAGCCCCCAAACGAGTGGTATAAACTGGTTAATCCCGGGAATTATGAGTATGTTCTGAGGTGCGTTCAAAGGGGACGGTTTTGGTGTATACATTATAGTTCGATAATCAGCAAACAGCAAAAGGAAGAGCATAAACACCATACTCAGGGTCATCAACGGAACTCCCAGTGTTGCAAACGTCTTCCAGAAGCGTCCGCCAATTCCCGCAAACCGATCAAGCAACTTCTGACCTCGTTCTGTGCGTACAATCAGGACCGGCCCAAAAGTATCAATATTGTGTTTGCCGAGTACGCCCTTCATGGATAGTATCTTCACAGCGACCCAGTATACTGAAAACGCAAATATAACGATTAATGCCGTATCTGCCGATGTTAAGTTCAAATTAATTACACTCCATAACCAATGCCTGCATATATACATCCATAGAGTATATTTCTTATGCCATATGGGGCGCTATTCATATGGAACGCCATTGATATCCCTAGTCCAATACTGCCGCAGAACTGCATCATCCCGAATGAATCCCGTCCAAGCACTTCAACAGCTTCAATCCACCCAACAGCTTCAATCGTTATATTTAATAGCCACTAGAATTGATAGTCTGAGAGAACTTACAGATACAGAGGGGGATTGCAGCAGGAAAGATGTTCTGGAGATGGATGTATCGTGAGCAGTACTGATATAAGTGACATAATACTACGTGACTTCGAGCAGATAAGTGATAAGGAGACGTTATCATCGGCACTCTCGAAATTCAGAGAGAACCGTCTGGCAATGCTTGCAGTCTACAAGGGTAAAGAGTACTCCGGAATAGTGACAGAGCGCATCATAGTCAGATCGATGCGAAACCTAGATACGAGACTGAGAAAACTGGTTAGACATGTACCAAAGCTTACTGGGGAGGCCAGCATATATGACGCTGCTGGATTAATGTTCCAGAATGACGTTAAGCACTTGCCTGTGTTCGATGACAATAGAGAGAATCTTATAGGATTCGTGACTGATGAGGGCATACTGGGTTCAGCCATAAACGCCCACCCCGATTTTGCATCACTCGGCGTTGAAGGCATAATGAGCGAAAATGTATGCACAGTGAATGAGAAGGATACTATGGCATCTGTTTTGAATTTATTTAGAGATAAGGGAGTGTCGAGAGCGCCCGTAATGTCGTCTAAGGGCGATCTGGTCGGCATCGTCACGATGCATGATTGTGTTAACCTGCTGGTACCTCGCAAGAAGCAAAAATCCACTGACTACTCTTCAGATAAGATACCTCTGTTAAACGTGCCTGTGAGGGATTTCATGACAGACAACGTTATAACCATAAGCCCGGATGCTGTCGTCAAGGATGTAGTAAACCTCGTTACAGGCAGGAAGATATCAGGTCCGTTGGTCGTAGATGGTGGAAGGGTACTTGGCATCATAACTAAGTCAGACCTCCTGGAATCAATGACCAGTATAGAAAGTTCCGAAGAGGTACGGTTCGCAGTACAGTTCTCAACCGAAATGGATTATGATGCAGACCATATACGATCAGACCTGCGCGCACTGGTTGATAAATTTGAACGCTTCCTGAAGAATGGAATGATACATATCTCATTCAAGCAGCATAAGGAGAACCGGAACGGCACACACCTCGTGTTATGCAGGATACGGTTGAGGTCAGCACGGGGATTTTATATGGCGACCGGTGAGGGGTGGGGTGTGGAGAGTGCATTCCACATCGCACTGGATCATATAGAGCGTCAGATTCTAAAGGCAAAGGAGATAGGTAACGATCCTGCAAGCGCTAAGAGGTTTCTGGATAAGATAAGCCTGTAATGGTAAGCCTGTAATGGTAAGCCTGTAATGGTAAGCCTGTAAT
>JAUWIL010000168.1 GCA_030605385.1 Methanobacteriota archaeon | reverse complement strand
CATCCTTGCCGATCGTATCGGCGAGACAATCGCATCCGAATCGGTGACTGTTGTGGACGACCCCACCAGGATGGATGCCTACGGCTTCTACCCGTTTGATGATGAGGGAGTACCACCGCAGCAGAAACTGGTAATACGAAACGGCGTGCTGGAGTCATACCTTCACAACCGCGAAACTTCCGCAAGACTCGGTATGGGGTGGGGAGGCAACGCACGCGCCCAGGGTGCGGACAAACCCATTGTGAGAATGAGCAATACATATATAAATAGCGGAGACAGCAGTTTCGAGGAGATGCTTGCGGAGATGAGAGACGGCATTTATCTCATAGGTTCACGCGGCGGGCAGGTTAATACCGGCGAAGGCGTTTTTCAGTTCAATGCAGAGCATGCGTATAAGGTGGAGAAAGGAGAGCCGACGGCTCATCTGCGGGATGTATCATTATCCGGGAGTACGCTGGAGATACTTCACGGCATACGTCTGGTTGGAAACGATCTACGCCTTCAGTCAGGGCACTGCGGTAAGGACGGGCAGACAGTTCCAGTGGGGGACGGCTCACCGCACATTCTGGTTGATGGTGCCGTAGTGGGTGGAAGTGTTTGAACTCATATCTAAATCCGCTAAACCCCTGACTGGAGCATTATTTCATCAGGTCGCCACAGGGCAGGGACATAAAACTGAAAATAATCTTTGCGAAAATAAATAATCAGAGGTGAATCAAATTATGCCAGTGGTCAGGATCGAAATGTGGCCGGGGCGCACCGACGAGCAGAAGGCTAAACTCATCAGAGAGGTGACTGATGCAGTTGTGCGCACGACGGGAGCTCCACTTGAATCTGTTACAGTTGTACTGTATGAGGTGAAAAAATCACATTGGGGAATAGGCGGCGAACAGTGTTCGGGCAAATAAGGGTGCCTACACTGATTCGAGCCGTGGAGGAATCAGGCATTTGAGCGGCAATATCATCCATGGAAACGAGGAGATCTGGAATGCTGCACACAGAGCCCTCAAGCACAGTATGGGTATTCTTGGTGTCAGCGAGGCAGAAGTGTTCGCCCTTAATGAGAGGGCTGTGGGCATTGATATCAGGCGCGATGAGCTTGAAACCGCCGAGGAGGCACAGGCTTACGGCATTGGAGTGCGCATCCTGATCGGCAGCAGCATGGGATTCTCGAGCACAAACAATCTATCGCGTGTATCTGAGACAGTCGAGTCAGCGGCACGCCTTGCAGGGGTCAATGACCCTTATGTAGACTGGAGCGGTCTGCCCTCGGGAGAAGGAAGCTTCGCTGTACCAGAGGGTACGTATGATAAGAGAATCTCTGAAGCATCGCTGGAAGATTGCGTTGAGATGGCAGAGCAGCTGAGGGACGGTGCAAACAGCATCAGAGGCATCAGATCAACCTCTGGCAGCGTAAACATCTCGGTCTCAGAGCAGCGGATTTTAAATTCAAATGGTCTGGATGTGTTTGACAGAGGCACCGCAGCATATGCGTTCATCGAGTGCATAACTGATGACAATCAGGGCGCAAAACCCTCTACCGCATATGAATTTGGCTTCTCCAGAAATATTAAAATGGACTTTGAAGACATCGGGAACAGGGCAGCCGATCTTACTCACAGATCCATGAAAGGAACATCTGACATTCCATCTGGTATGGTTCCTGTATTGATGCGTCCCGGAGCGGTTGCAGACATTATTGGTGCCGCTTTTGTACCATCATTGAGCGCCGATAATGTGCAGAAGGGGCGCTCCGCTCTGCGCGGACGGATCGGACAAAAAATTGCGGACGGCGGCTTTACCATGGTTGATGACGGACTGCTTGATGGAGGCATCTGCTCAGCATCCTTTGATGACGAGGGGGTACAGTCAAAACGCGCCGAGATAATCTCTGGTGGAATTCTCAAATCCTTCATGTATGATTTACGCTCTGCATCGGTGGACAATGTCAGCAGCACGGGCAACGGAATGCGCAGCAGCTATTTTTCAATTCCGGCGGTGTGTGCGAGGAATCTGATCATATCGCATGATAATTCTGTGGATGACCTTATAGCTGAAACTGATTACGGAGTGCTGGCACATTCGTTGATCGGTTCGCATACTTCGAACCCTGTTTCAGGCGACTTCTCGGTCGAGGCGCGCAACGCGTTCATTGTGCGCAATGGATCCATTGAACAGCCGATCACTTCGCTGATGCTGTCAGGAAACGTCTTTGAAATGTTGAAGTCGATCAACATGGTCGGTAATGACGTGCGCATGGTGGGTAATATCGTGACGCCAACCGTGAGTGTGGGAGAATTGATAATCATATCATAGATTCGTAGGGGCTCTTTACAACACTTGAATTCATCGTAGCGTTAATTGCGGTGCCAATTACTATGACTGTTGCTGAAGCTATGTGAAGAACCACTGGTCAGTAGACCAGTGGCATGTCTGAAATGCGAAGTCTTGCGAAATCGAAGATTTCGCGAGATATCTGAATGCTTCGCATTCAGAGATACATTTCATACGGTTGCAAAATCCTTGATTTTGCAAACATCTAACTGGCCAGTGGTTCTGCACACTAATTCCACCAGTCCTAACCATGTCTGAAAACCTTTGGTTTTCAGACGGTTGCGGAACT
>JAUWIL010000134.1 GCA_030605385.1 Methanobacteriota archaeon | reverse complement strand
GGCTTTACCTTCATAAATATCTTGCGAACCAAAAGTTCGCGGGACAACCGAAAGCTATGCTTTCGTCAAGTCTTGCGTAATCGAAGATTCGGCGAGACAGATAAAATCTATGATTTTACCAGGTCTTGCGAAATTGGAGATTTCGACAAGTCCCCCAAACTGCCGAGGGAGAGTCCGTCCACAGTGTATACTTCTGCGCTCTCAAGCATTACTGAACCGCTGGTCAGTAAAGGACCAAGCAGATTACTGCTGCGCATTGACTCGTTGAAGGCAAGCCCGCCGCATAGGCTGTTGAAGGCAGGCATCACGGTCAGAACTGCGTCACTCCTGCAAAGCTCTTCGTGCTCGTAATGCTCGGCAAGAACATCATAATCGAATCTGGCACGCAGCCAGACCCTGTTAATTGATGCGCGCCCAAGAGAATCGAGCAGGCGCACCACTGGGTGACTGTGTCCCATCACAAAATATTCGCACTTGACGGACGGTAGTCCGTCTGTCTTGCGAAATCTCCGATTTCGCGAGACTCGTGGAGCTTTGCTCCACGCTGTCTCGCGGAACTTCGTTCCGCAAGATGAGAACATCTCAACCTCAGGCCATGCATGCCCGTGGGCATATGCCACGCCATCAAGAATCATGCCTCTTGTTCCATGAACATGGATTTCTCCATCTAAACCCCCCTCCAGAAGCTTGCCAATGCCGCCGTCATGGTTGCCCGGCACGATATCTACGGGCGCTCTACGGGAAAGTTCGGACACGAATTTAGCCACATCCCGACCCTCCTGCCAGCGTGTCCCTGGAATATTGTGCTTAACGTCGCCCAGCAGGACAATTCTGTCAGGCTCCGACAGTTCGACGCATCGTAGTGCATCATTCAGCAGGCGCTCGCTCTGGCTTGGGATATTGATGCCGTGCGAGCGGAGTTCATGTTCCATGCCCAGGTGAACATCTGCGATGACCAGCACGCGCATGCTGCCCTCGGCTATCAGGGCACACTCATTGATGATTGGCTCAATTTCAATACTCATGGGGAGGCACCACCCAGGCATTCATGCTGGTACAGGTGTGGTGTGCTGTTGAAGGTCATAATGTCATAAAGACAGAAATGCACGCTCTGTTTTGATTCTGCACGTCTTGCGAAATCTCCGATTTCGCGAGACTCGTGGAGCTTTGCTCCACGCTGTCTTGCAAAATCAGAGGTGTCCGGAGCGGCGCAGAAGATGGAAGCCGACCAGAACTATGCATGAAAGCGCCACAACCCCCTCAAACCCTGGGGTCTTGCCCTTTGGAACCGTCCTGCGCTCGACTGGGGTAGCAGTCTCGGATGGCGCGCCCGTGGAAGAACCAGCATTCTCTGAGGCTGACTGTATCATCACAAGTTCGACAGTACTCATTGAGCCTGCCTCCACGGTGACATTCTCCGTTGCATTCTCGTATCCGCCAAGAGTACACTTGATGCTGTGAGAGCCTTTTTTAACACTGGTCAGTATCAGGGGTGTGGTACCCTCCTTTAGAACATCATTCATGTATACATTCGCTCCCGCGGGAGTGCAGTTTACCGATATTGACCCCTTTTCACTCTCCCTGCGCGTGGCGGCATTTATAAGCTCTACGGTGCCGTCGAGAGATGCCAATGCGGCATAATCACCGTTAGGTGAGATTGCAACGCTCTTGACGATTCCCGGGGCATCATACTCCCATTCAGTGCCTGACCCCTTGTTCAGGCAGTATATTTTGTAGTTCTCCAGACCGACCAGGATGTAGGCGCCGTTTGTGGATATTGAAACACTGGATATTGGCGAGCGCAGGTTCTTTGACCATAGAAGGGTACCGTTCCTATCGAACATGTATAGATGTCCCCTATCCGTGCCTGCAGCTGCAAAATCGCTGCTTGCCGCGGTTGCCACGCTGTTAACATTACCAGTCGTGCTTTGATCGGTGACAAGACTGCCGTTGTAATCCATCATCATGACATGGTCCTGGGCGCCTGCCGTAACAACACCATTGTTTGATACTGATGCATCAGCAATCCTCCTCCCACTCTCACTCATCCATACGCGCCTTCCGTTACTCTCAAATAGCATTATATTGCCACCTGACCCTGCCGCTATGTACTTGCCATCAGAGGACATCCCTATACCGCCAATTTCATTTCCAGTCCCTATGGGGGTGCCGATCTTCCTGCCGTTCTTATCAATTATGTAAATATCCGAACCTGAGTATGTTATTATTTTTGAACCATCCCTTGAAGCGCTGAGATCTTTTATAGCAGAGTCGACATCACAATCCCATTTTAGAGTACCATCAATATTGTATGCATAGATCGCATCCTTGGCGGCTATGAGCAACAGTTCAGCATCCTGGGTCAATGCCACGTCTGTGACACCCTCTACTTTGTATTGGCGCATAACATCGGTTTCAGCGGCAGCTGGGCATATTAATATTATAAGCAAGATACACATTGCTACCGATAGGATTTTCAAAACTCGTCGCAAACGTATTTACCCCCTTGTAGAGCTACGGCATTGGTACAGGACATCTTGCAAAATTTCCAATTTTGCGAGACCTGTCGAAATCAAAGATTTCGGCTGTCTTGCAGAATCAAAGATTCTGCGGGACAGGCGGAGCTTTGCTCCGCCATGTCCCGCGAATGCTTCGCATTCGCAAGATATGTGGAAGCTGTGCTTCCACAGATATCTTGCAGAACTATGCTCCGCAGGATATTGCCTTGTAGCATTTTAATCCTCGTCATCCGCTTCATCGGATTTCTTCTCATCCCTTCTTTCAAGCTTTTTGATATGCCCATACAAATCATCTATCCGGTTTTGAAGTTCTCCTATCCGCCCGATTGAATCTTCATCTCTTTCGCGCTCCATAGGTCCACGTGTTTGCGGACCCTCCTCTCCAACCTGACGCCTTCTCCTGATACCATATGACGGCCCCGTACGTACCGAAGGGCGCTTCTTTCTTACAACTCCACCAACATCCACCGCACCTTCATAACCTCCAGGGTACATCTCACCCTCCCGCGATTCCTGCGGTGTTTCTCCTGCCATTATATCGGGTCCGAATTCCAGCTCTCCATCCTCCGCCATATCATCCTCCTCTTTTTTAGATAGAAAGCCTCCTCGACCAAGCTGTAGATTGACCACTGGTATAGTTATTGTCAGATCTTTGAATCTGCCGCCTCTGAATACTGCTACTGCAGCTATAAAGACGATTATTGGCAGTACAGCCATAATCATAAATGCCGCACCTATCTCAAGTGGTGGAGGCGGCAGTTTTCTGACCATTATGGCATATGCCGACAATCCCGGAGATTGTGCAGTATAGTACTCGTATAGCTCATCCACTGCAACATTATCCCCCTCGAGAACGACCCAGTTGCCAATGGCTGGGTCGTACCGTATCATGACTATTGCTTCTGGAGGTGTGCTTTCGTTCTCAAGCCACGCTTTCTCAACTCTGTAGGCTATAACCACATAATTGATATCATTGTTTGTGATGTTGGTGTAGTTTATATTCAGGTATGAGTAGGCAGTACCGGCAGGTATCGGCATACCCAAGGATGAAAGGTTGACCACTCTCTCCACCGTGACATTGACTCCTGTGACATTACGCACCACATCGATTTTTATACCTGATACGTCTATACTGGTGTCGGCGAAGGTGATGACTTTCGGCTCGCCCACTATTATTTCACCTACATCCATCGTGCGGCTGCCGTACTCCCTCGGCCACAACAGCGTGGTCGGAGGCGCCGTAACAGTCTCGTTTACAACATTCAAAGTCTTTTCTATGCCGTTGACGTTGACTACATAGGTGCCCGCCGTTGTGAACCTTTTAACATGTTCAGAAATCGTTTTGGAGCCTGCAGCCACATCAACGGTCTCACTCTTGACCGTTACGTTATTTATCTTGAAAACCACATCAACGGTTTCATTTAGACTTCCAGAGTTCTCGACAGACGCTGTTATAGTGACGTTATGCCCCACATAAACTGACTTGGGTGAAATGCTGATGCTTCTAACACCAGCAGGCTCTACTATCTTGATTCCCTTGGCTGCTATGGTACCGAAAGTATCCTCTGCTAGTATCGTGTAGGAACCGATCGGCATATCATCGGTGCCGAAACTGCTGCTAAACGTGCCGCCTGATACCGTGGTTTTCTCGGAAACCCTGACTGCACCATCAATAGTTATCATTATATCCGTGCCGTCCTCTCTGGTGGACGTGCCGCTGATAACCAGGGTGCTGCCTGATGGAGTATCGCCAATATCATTGATTGTGAGCTCAACCTTGCCAACATCAAAGTGTGTATTGACATATTTATCATCGCTACCTGATGCATCAATAGTTCTTGATAGTAGTACCTCTTCTATCTGAATCTGACTCAGGTCTAAAAGCGCACCAGGGTATGGGTTGTAAATAGGCGTTACATTTTCAAATAGACTTCTAAGGCTGCCCGCACCCACGCCGCTCCTTCCATATAATTGGTCCCTGCCTGGTGATAGAAATATGATCGAGT
>JAUWIL010000115.1 GCA_030605385.1 Methanobacteriota archaeon | reverse complement strand
TATTCTTTTCGCATCTCTCAAGGAATACTTTATTTCCTCAGGGGATTTCCACACAGTCTTAAGCATTGACTTCCTCCTCCTTCCTGCGCTGTAATCACTTCAATTTCTCTTTTTTCGCTTTATGCGGAACAGTATACGCCCGATCCCTCTGTTTCCTATCCTGAATCTTGGATGCAGTGGGTAGACGGCATAAGCACTTTTGCATCAGCACTTTTACGGCTGTATGCGGGGCAGTCTGGCATCAACACTTTTGAACGCCAGCGGCGTCCTTCTTATGATAGTCTTCAGAACCATGGGCATGCGCTTAGATATTGGTGTGCTTATATCGTCGCCAAGTGCCCTTAGAATCTCCTCAGGCATATAGTGCAGTTTCTTCCGCCAGAGCCAGCTGGTAAAGCCCATGGTGATGTAACAGCCGGGGCAGTTGAGAGCCACATCATTGACCCCCGAATTCTTTACCTCACGGTACTTCTTGCGCTGCCCTCTTAGCATGGTTTTTACTGGGTTAAAATCCCTGGCGAAACTTGCAGCCCCGCATGAAAGGGCGCAGTCCCGATTATGTTCGAGCTCCACAAGATCCACTCCTGCTGCCTTGTAAAGCTTGCGCAGAGGCTCCCAGAACTCCGGCCCCAACTCGCTTACGTAGCAGGATTCATGGATTGCGGCTTTAAGATCAATCGGTTGTTTTATCTCTAACTCCCCACTCTCCACCTTTTCCCAGAGCCACTGGTAGAGTGATATCATTTTGAAAGGCAGCTCTTTGCCGTATACCTTGGGAAGAACATTGGAAAGATAGTGGTAGCAGGATCCACAATAACACACCATTCTTTCGATATCCAACTCATCAAATCTCTTCAATGTCTTCTCTGTTATATCAGCATAGGCATCCCACATCCCCATTCGATAGTGCAGTTCACCGCAGCATAGGTCGGGCGGGCCGAACTTGGGCAGGGATTTCAGCACCCCCGAGTTCTCAATATCATGGCAAAACAGCCTGCCAATGCACCCGACCCACAAAATCTCCCTGGATTTGGGTGGTGTCTTAGACCAGTGCTCCAATATCACCTTTTCACTGAAGCTGAGCCCATTATAAAGGTCATGGAAGAAAGTTGGCGGAGGCATCCCATTCAGCAGATAAGGTATCACGGCGGGCACGCGCTTCTTTCTCTTCTCCTGATCGGCGATTCGCTGTATAATCAGGTCATAGGGCCGCAACCCCTCGGGGCAGTAGCTGTTACAGCGAAAACACAATGTACACTCACTGAATACACGGGGCGCGCGCTCCCTTGAGGAGACAGCCAATCTCGGATTTGGCCTCATCTTTATCCATCTCCATTACCGGGCACCGCATCAAACATTCGCCGCACAGCGTACACGTACTCCAATCGCAATTATCAATATAAGACATTTACATCACCACTCATACTTTCTTTCCCTATCATCGTTAAGACAACCGCTTTGAGCGGGCATGATCGGACATGTAGATAAGGTGATAGGTTACTGGACTGACAGCCTACATCTACTCCCCATCTACCATCAGAGGGTTATATCAGTCGTTATATCTAGAGCCATATATTAATGCTTACCCGAGGGATTCAGGAAGTTGTAGAGGCATACAGGGGGCGGTATGCGATATATTGGATATAGGGAGGGCAAAGGCCAATCCAATTCTACTGTACAATGTACATGGGAGTTCAAAGTCGGATCATCACCCGGACCATACAATCTCCTTCTTAAAAGAAATGCTCCCACCGCACACGGTCAATACAATGTCATCAGGTTGTGTACAGCACGCGAGCCTGCGCAGAAGAGCACTTAAACCGTCCGTACCGGTATCATCTAATTTAGAATCGAGCACAACAAGGTCTGCCTGCATACCTGTTTCAATGATGCCGCACCCACCAAGACCGAGAACTCTGGCACCGTTGAGGGTGCACATGCGCAGCACATCTACGGCATCGTCCATATAACCCCCCATGAGTGAGGAAGCTTCAGAGAACATATCAGCGGAATTCAGCATTGCATTATCGGTACCTGCTGCGAGGAGAATGCCTGCATCAAGCATCTCCCGCACTGGCGGCTTTTTACCAACCTCCCCTACACCCGTTGCCAGATTCGACCTGACGCACACGACCACAGGCACCCCTGCATCGGCAATCATACGAATCTCCCTATCGGACGCCTGTGTTAAGTGCACAAGAAAATCGGCATCAAGCGATAATGCACTCTCGATATCATCAACCAGTCTTTCGCCGGCATGGATCGCAAACATCCCGCCAGCTTCACGCGTTCTGCGTGCAACTTCACTTGTGAACGAAGTTTCATAGTCACCGGTGCTGCTGAGCCCTATACCGTCTGACAGTTGAAGCACCTCATCCAGTTCATCCGGGCTTTTAAGCGGGCGTCCCAGAATCCTTGTTTTTATATTTACGCCCTGCATGGCGGTTCTGAGCAGTTTTACCCCTTCAATCCCCCCCTCACGAAAGTCCGAGAAGCAGGTAGTTCCTGTATTCATCATCTCCTGAATTGTTGATTTCATACCTGACACGAGTTCCTTGCCACTCGCACTCTCAAGAATCCTGTGCTTGATCCCATCCGGTCCAACAAGCTCTTCAAGTGATGAGAAGAATACACCTCTCGCTATGCTGTCGCCGATATGTGTGTGTGAGTTAACCATGCCCGGCATTACAATGCCGCTTGCCAGGGAATCAACATCAACATCGCCCTCAACAACATCAGCGATAATACTATCACGCACAAGAACGTGTCCGCTCGCAGGTGTGAAATCCTCTCCGACAAGGATTATGCCTGAGAGCAGGTACTCATTAACATCATCCGACTCATTGGCATGCATGGGACACCATAAGTTTAATATCCAAAGCTATATATTAAATCCTATCAGACATGTCCAAAATGCTTCGCATTTTGTACGGTTGCGGAACTGCGTTTTGCAAACATGTCCAAAACGCTTCGCGTTTTATACGGCTGCAAAACTTCGTTTTGCAAACATGTCTAAAAGTGGAACTTTTAGACGGTTATGGAACTTTGTTCCATAAACATGTTCGAAAACCCTTGGTTTTCGTACTGTTGCAGAACTGCGTTCTGCAAACATGTCCAAAACGCTTCGCGTTTTATACGGTTGCAAAACTTCGTTCTGCAAACATGGACAGGACTTGGACACCCAAATCATTGAACGGTCAAACTCTTGAATAGTCAACTCGAATGGTCAAACTTGGATGGTGATGCTAATGGTGAAAGGGAAAAAGGAGCAGTCGGGATTGATGTCAAGTGCGGGTCTGATGAGGTACTTTGAAACCGAGGAATCCGCTATAAAGATATCACCAGAAATCGTCATAGCCGCCTCTATTGCCATCGGAATAATCATAATTGCCATCAACTTCCAGTACGGTCTGTGGCCCTGAGGGGTGCAGTTAACAACCCAAACAGCCCTTCCAACAACCCTCAACCATCAACAATCCCTGCTCGACAACACAGCACTGGAGCATGGCACAGCTGTATAAAGTTCAACCTTCCTGTTCGTCAGCATGAAAAGCCCCCCCTCGCATTTGCAACAAACCACTGACGGCATGTTTTATGGATACAGCCACTCAAGGATACAACCACCCATGTTTTCAGATGCCTGTTTTCAGACGCCTTTAATATGCTTGGGGTGAAAATACATTCTCAGGCAGTTCTGATATTTCTATAGATCATGGGTGAAACGATCATGGGTGAAACAGGTTGAACGAAAGGCGGTGCATATACGATCCTGCTGTATTCTGGCCGATAGACCGAAACTGGAACCGATATGCAGTTCAGATGCATGGAAGATTGGAGCAGTCGGCATACCACAAATACCTCTATGAGCTGCGCGAGGAGTACGTTGAGAGGATCGAGAGAGAGCTGCGGCTGCCGCCTGCCGTGCAAGCTGCCGGAGATGACATGATAACCGATCACACGGCATACTTTCTGCTTTTCGGAGCGCCCGAGAAGCAGTACCGGGATGTGATGAAAAACAGACTCGAACATAATGCCGCATCTCTAACAGTGCTGGACGACACTTCACTTGAGGTCCTGCTGGCAGTAGTATACGGCTATGATAATGCACGCTTGATGAATGCGACATCATATGTAACGGGTGACGAGGTGCTTGAGAGAAGGCACGACAAGGTCGGAGAGAGTATGCGCTCTCTGTGCGTTCAGCGCCCCCCGGAGGAGGGAGCGCTGCTGCTGAGGGATATGCACCGGAATATATTGTCAGAGCGCGGCATGGTTGTTGACCCTGACGATATCGGGATGTTCATCTCACACGGCTCGTCGCTTGTTGATCGTGCAGTAGCCGAACGCAGCTCCCATGAAATACTTGCGAGGCACCACGACATGGTTAACGCTGTGGCGCACGGCTGGCCCGAAGCGCCCTACGAGGCTGCTGCAAAAATGACAGTCAAGGGCGTTGAAGACACGCTTGACGATTCGCGCAGTGTTTTTGCGGAGCGCATGATGTCATGGCTCTACGGCGTGGGTAAATGGTACTCCAATAACCTTGCATCCAGTGTCGAGACCATAATGGAAGATATCGGGCGCGAACTCATACCCCCGACAGCAGGGGAAACCCTCGGCGCAAGCATATCATTTGGCGAGAATGGTTATGTTTTCCCGGGCTCTCATGTGGAAAGCCCCTTGCTCAGGGGATTGGAGGCGCGCTATCCCAGGTTACTTCCATGCGGTGGAATTACGAGCATAGATGACGCTGATGAAGGCATCAGGGAGGAGAGGAAGAAATATAGGGAAAATATTGAGGAAATATAGGGGGGCATAGGAGAGAAGGGAATATAACATATCTGAATGACATATCTGAACTCAGTCTTCAAGCCTACTCTTCAACACTTGACGAAAGCATAGCTTTCGTCTGTCCACCAAAACCATTATTCCGCAAGAAGCGAATCATCTTTACTGCCCCCCTCTGCAAGTTCCTTCATCTTGCTTATCGTATCCTCCATGCGGCCCATGAACTTGCGCTTATCCTCTTCCTTCACTTTATCATGCCTGGGTTTATCGTACATTATGCCGTCCGACAGCAGAACAAGTTCGCACGCTTCAACGGCTCCAGATAGTACGTGATGCTTGACGCCATATGCATCCATTATTCCGGCATCTACAACATCGCATATTTGTGCCTCATCGTTCCCCGCATCTTTTGAATGCGCCCTGCCCTCGATGCGCAGACCATAACGATCCGAATTGACGTGAGCTTTCCTGAGATTCG
>JAUWIL010000124.1 GCA_030605385.1 Methanobacteriota archaeon | reverse complement strand
CAATAGGGGATGGACTGTCAAACACAATGTCTATGTCACTGCTCATAATACCGCTGAACACCCCGCATGCATTTTCCACATCAAGGTTTTCATGGAAAATGTCAGCCACTGCCTCGTCATACACAGGAGAGTCGGCAATAAGGTCAATGATCTTGTCCATACTTATACGGTGGAAATCAAAGCCGCGCTCGAGCAGACCAAACTTCCGTGCCACATGCACCAGTTTCCAGCGCAGAAGTGCAGTATTTCTAAGCGTCTTTTCGATGATGGGCTCTACGAACTCGGGGCGGACGGATCTGATTACGCCCTCTAAAAAGCGGCGGTTCACACGGCGAGGCAGCTCGAGCCTGATCCTGTATGGTCCAATGTCTATGCCAACGCTGCTGCCGAAACGTGCACCTATAAGTGAGCTGATGACTCTACCGATCGTCTCATTAACGCGGTGTCCGAAACAGGCATTGATCGTTATATCCCGCTCATCCACCTCGACAACCATTCGCTTATCAGTAGGAATCTGAGAATCGCCGTCAAGCTGAGAGTGTATGAGGCTGATTGCAACTGATGCACCTGCATCATCCACCACCTCATTACCGTAAGAGCTGTGGAGCCAGTTTGTAATATCTTCATCAGATTTGCCCTCTAAAACGAGATCTGCAATCATACCGCGCAGCCGCCCAACCTCGCAGGCAACCTCGCAAGGCACCGGAATCTCCTCACCGCTCCAGCTTGGGATCTCGCCGCCAGGATCTTCAACCGGCTCCACTTTTATTCGATCTTCATCCACCTCTATGATGCGCCACATCCGTCCGCGGGCGATAAAAACGGCAC
Source organism: Methanobacteriota archaeon (assembly GCA_030605385.1). Lineage (GTDB taxonomy): Archaea > Halobacteriota > Syntropharchaeia > JAUWIL01 > JAUWIL01 > JAUWIL01. The sequence goes on along the minus strand of JAUWIL010000124.1, from coordinate 4,175 downwards.
CTTCAACCGCAAAATTCACGGCAAATGCCTCATCCAGAAAGCCGACCCTCCTGCGCCCGATCAGATCGTATACCTCATACCTCTTCTCGTCAGGTATCATCGAAAGGTTATTGTAGTAATACGTCCGTGTGCGGCGCCTTCGCGTGATGCGGTCTCCGTCAACGTACACCAGCCCGTTCTCATGGATCTGATTCAGAACGCGGCGCAGCACGCTGCGCGAAAGGTCACGGAACGGATAAGAACGGTGGATGATTCCAAGCAAATGATCGATCGATACCTCTCCAAAATCTAGCACAATGCCGCATATCTGATTTACAAGTGTATCAAGCGAGATGCCGCGCACACGCACGGGCTCTATTTCACCCGACAGGGCGCGTCTGCATACTACCCACGATTCAAGAATGTCATCAAAACCAGTTGCAATCAGTATGCCGCGGGACATGGTATCAATGCGGTGGCCTGCGCGACCCGCCCGCTGGACTATTCTGCACACCTCGCGCGGACTCATATACTGTATGACAATGTCAACGCTGCCGATATCGATGCCTAGTTCCATTGAAGATGTGCAGATAAGTGCTTTCAGCTCGCCCTGCTTGAAGGCATCTTCAGCCTCCACGCGCACCTCCCGGGACAGTGAGCCGTGATGCACACCTATGGGCAGCGCCAGCAGCGTGAAGCGCGAGCCGAGCGCCTCAGCGGCCTGGCGGGTATTGACGAAGATGAGGGCAGATTCACTTTTCTGAACAATATCACGTATCAATCGCACCTGTGAAGCGAACTCGGGCTCGCTGAAAATTGACTTGGCGAGGGCTGTATCTGTCTCTTCCACAGCCGGTGAACATACTCTCAGCTCCAGCATGTTCAGCATGGATGCCTCGGCAACCGCCACCTCGCGTCCGGTACCACCAAGGAGTGAAGCTACATCCTCCGGGTTGCCCACGGTGGCGGATAAGCCGACGCGCAGAAACTCTCCGGAGATCTCGACAAGGCGCTCCAGCGCGATGGAGAGTTGGGCACCCCTCTTGGAGTCGGCAAGTTCGTGGACCTCATCCACCACAACAAAACGCACGCCCCTGAGATTTTCACGCAGCCGTTTGCCCATCAGCATTGCCTGAACGGTCTCGGGGGTCGTAATCAGAATGTCGGGCGGATTCAGAGCCTGCCGCCGCCTCTCAGATTGCGAAGTATCACCGTGGCGCACTCCGATTGAAAAACCCAGCTTCTCTGCCCACCATTCCATGCGGGAGAGCATGTCGCGGTTGAGTGCGCGCAGCGGAGTAATATAGAGTACGGAAAAGCCCTTTTCAACCTTTTTTTGCTCATGCAGCAATCTGTGCATGATTGGAAGCATCGCAGCCTCGGTCTTACCGCTTCCGGTTGGCGAGATAAGGAGGGTGTGCTTATCCCCAAGGACCAGAGGTATCATGCGCTCCTGGGGAGTGGTGGGCGATGAGAACCCGCGCTCTGATAATGCGCTTCCAATGCATTTGTCCAACAGTGAGAACACGGAATCAGACATAGCCTAACACCTCAATTTCCTGAGCGGTGCTCATGATTTTCAATCCTCTTAAACAGTGCACAACAAAGACTGCCTCTATGAATATAGTTATCAGTCCCAACTTAAACTTCTATTGCAACTTAAAATACTGGACAGATTCTTGAATCTAAATAGATGCAACTGCATCCCAATGAGTGCTGTGGGTGTTATGCGGCAGCGCCAAAAAGGGAGCGTCCGCATGGATTGAGGTAAGAAACATTCATAACGTATGCCAGCGCAAAATCAACAAAGGAAAACAGGTAGCGCAGGTTAAAATCAACCATCAACCGGACTGATACACGATGAAACTCGACGGCAGAATGATAATCTGGCCAGTGAATATTGACAGGAAGCTCACGCGCAGTCAGGGGCGGATAGCACCCCGCAGTGCAACAGTCGAGAGCCCTGAAATAGACGAAATGCAGCTGGCTGCCGAGCGCGCAGGGATAAAGCCGGAACTTGTGGACGGTAAAGCATATCCCAGCAGATGGTGGGAGCCGAGCGGATACCTTGTAGTAGAGAAGAAATACAGCAAAAGCGAAACTCTCAAACAGCTCGTGAAGCAGATAGATCAGCAGCGCAGTGAGGCACCACCAAAACCTACCACATCGCCCAAGGGGAAGAAGCGCAAACAATCGAAGGTGACGAACACTCAGTCGAGAGCAAAAACCGGCAAGCCTGTCAATAAAAAAGACGCCATCAAAGGCAGGAAGAAAGGTAAAAATAAAAGTAAACAGAAGAGTAAAAATATGCGGAAATGATGCCGGACACCTATCCTCCGCTCGGCATATTGCCACCGCCACCTATGATGGCCTGCACCTGCTGCTGGAGTTCCTGAGAGCGCTTCTGGATACGTTCCTCCTGCTTATCGAGCATCTTGGTACGCAGATTCAGGCTCTCTTTCCTCTCATTCATGGAAGCTTTAACTTTATCAGTATCAGACATTATCAGCAGACCGCCAAAACTCTGGTACACAACTCCGTCATCCGGTACCTTCTCCAGCCCTTCCAGCGCCATATCGGTTTCGCGAATGCCGATTTCAACCTGCATCTTCTGGCTTGCAAGCGCCTGAGCCTGCTGCTGCAGCTGTTGCAGCTGCAAAATCATATTCTGGACCTGTGGGGATAATTCCATACCCATATGATGTCAACCTCCTGTTAATGTGAATCTGCCAAAGCAAACCAGCATTAAATGCGATGAATATATGACTCGCCTGGCTTTCTAGTGCATGCCGTTACTGGTATGCAACTCTTTATTATAGTTCGACCATAGTTCGACTCTTTCATAGTTCTATGTAAGTCCTGTGTAATAGCCAACATGTGTCGTTACGTTTAATTGATGAGGTATTATGAATGACGGATGTTTAATAAAGGTTGTTCTACGGAGCCGCACTCTGAAGCAGCAGCCGAGAACGGGAGTTTGATGGTGCCATTGAAGACCGCACTGGGTCCACGGATTTGTTAGCTTGGCTTGCTATTTTAGCATGGTGTCAGGTAAAACCATGTCAGGTAAAATCCTAACATGACGCGACATGCTTGCGTAACCCATCTCTGAGTTTTGCATAGGTTTCTTCAATGTGTACGGGAACTACCTTGACGTCCGCCAGTATGGGCATAAAGTTCGTATCGCCTGCCCAGCGCGGGACTATGTGCAGGTGGATATGTTCCTCGCCAGCTCCGGCAATCTTACCAACATTCATGCCAATATTGAAGCCATTTGGTGATATCGCCTTATTCATAACAGTTACACACAGCTTGCTAAGCGTGAAAAGTTCGTAAGTCTCACCATCGTTCATCTCCTCAAGCGCGGTCACATGGCGGAGCGGGGCCACCATCAAGTGACCGTTATTGTAGGGATATATATTCATCACCGCAAAGCAGTGTTCGCCGCGGTACAATACAAAACTATCTTCATCTTTGGATTCGTCACTGTCGATGCATAAAAAGCACCCACAATCGCGTTCAGATTCTCTCTTAACCTTGTCCAGTATGTATGACAGCCTCCACGGTGCCCAAAGCTGCTTCATTTTGAGTTTGCCTCCATGTTCCTTATTCCCTTAGACCCTTAGAGTCTGATATTGTACAAGCCCTGACTAACTCGCCCTGACTAACTCGCCCTGACTAACTCCTAACCGATTGACAACCAGAATCAGGTAATTAGGCAGTAGAAGGGCGGATTATACTAACCACATCAACGTATATAAGCGTATTTATCACAGATGCATCTTGCCTATTATGTCATTAACCTACCGCCGCTCGTCTTCTACCACGTCCCCTCTATCTCTGCATTTATCGTGGATGTGATTGCTGTGGAAATTGCCAGACCCCGCCCGTATTTATTTCAACGGATTGTTGGATGGCAGACCCGGATATTTGCGCGTTGAGCAAATGATTTAAGGTACGATATCAAATTACCGGATAATTTACAAGCAGGATACAGACAGATAATCTCATAAACGAGGTGGCAGAAGAGGTGGCAGCATGAAAGTAGCGATAACTTACCATGAAGACTTCGGGCACAAGGGGTTCGACGTGCTCAAAAAGCGCATCATTCCTTCATATGAATATCTGAAAAAGGCGGGGCTGCTTGACAGGGAGAATGTAAAGGTCTACGAGCCTGTTCCGGCACCGTTGGAGCT
>JAUWIL010000012.1 GCA_030605385.1 Methanobacteriota archaeon | reverse complement strand
ATGAGATTGCCGGCATAACTGCGAATGATGTTGATGTCGCCGAGGTGCATGACTGTTACAGCATAGCTGAGATCATGGCTGTAGAGGATCTTGGTTTCGTCGAGAATGGCAGGGGGGGTTCGGCAGTGGATGCCGGCGTTACAACTCTCGGCGGAAAGATTCCGGTCAACACAAGCGGGGGGCTTAAGGCGTGCGGTCATCCCCTCGGGGCAACCGGCATACGACAGGCTGCGGAGATCATTCTTCAGCTTCGCGGTGAAGCTGGTAAGCGCCAGGTTGAAGATGCAAGAATCGGACTCACACATAATGTCGGAGGCACCGGGGGTACGGCGGTGGTGCACATACTTTCAAATGAGAGGAGTGTGAAAGGAGCATGACAGTTCCGCGTTTCTGGAGAAAGATTACGAACAGGTATAACCTGATTGGAACGAGATGTGATAACTGCGGATCGTGCTATTTCCCTCCGCGCATCATGTGCCCTTCATGCAGGCGCGACAGTAAAATGGAGGAATACAGGTTCAGCGGGAACGGGACTCTTGTTACTTATACGGTCGTTCACTCGTCTACAAGTGATTTCAGTTCTCAAGTGCCATACGCCCTCGGCATAGTGAGACTTGACGAGGGTGCAAACGTAAGCGCGCAGATAGTGTGCGACTCGGAGGATCTGAATATTGGCATGCGCCTTAAGTCGACATTCCGCAAGATCGGCGAGGATGGGGATAAAGGCATCATCTATTACGGGACGAAGTTCATTCCTGTTTAAGATGCACCCCGCATTTTTGTATATGTGAGGACAGCGACACCCCCATAGAGCAATATAACTTCTTATAGAACTTCTTCCATCAATTGAAGCGCACGCCCTAAGCCCCCCTCTTCTCATAGAACTTCTTTCATCAGCCGGAGCGCACGTTTTATACTCTCTTCTGAAGCTGAATAGGAAAGCCGGACATGCCCTGCTCCATGAACCCCAAAAGCAGAGCCTGGCGTAGTGACCACCCCCTTCCCGAGCATATCCATAACAAACTTCTTCTCGTCAGGTACGCGGGGCATCACGTAGAACGCGCCGTGGGGCATTACAAACTCCAACCCAAGTTCCTCAAGTCCGCTGCTTATGATATCCCTTCTGCGCCTGAAAGTAGCGCACATCTCTTCCACGCAGTCTTGCGGTCCAGTTATTGCAGCGAGCGCAGCATACTGTGATATGGAGCTGGCGCATGCCTGCACGTACTGATGCGCCTTCAACATCTGCTCTATACGCTCACTGTCTGCGCTGAGGTATCCGAGACGCCATCCGGTCATGGAATATGTCTTGGAGGTTGCGTTAATCGTTATTACGTTATCAGAGTATGCTCCGGGGCTGGCGTGCTCACCCTCATATATAATTTTCTCGTAAACCTCGTCTGAAATCAGCGTTATGTTGTTGTCGTCAGCTATTTCAGCAAATGCCTTGATATCTTCAGGAGTCTGCACGGCACCTGTTGGATTTGCAGGCGAGTTGATTATTACTGCTCTGGTTTTACCGGTCACCATATCGTTAACGGTCTCAGGACTCATTGTGAGATCATCTCGCAAGGGCACACCAACCGGCTTTGCATCTTCCAGGATAGTTAGGGCTCCGTAGGATACGAATCCGGGGTCGGGTATCAGCACCTCATCCCCACTCTCGACAAGGGCAATAAGTGCAATGTGCAGCCCCTCGCTGGCTCCCGAGGTAACGATTATATTATCGGGATTTGTATTGATGCCATTGTCGTTTTGTAATTTTCTGGATATTGCTCCCCTCAGCTCATGCAGTCCTTTATTCACGGTATATCCTGTGTACCCTCTCCGAATTGCATCGATTGCAGCCTTTTTTACGTGTTCGGGCGTATCAAAATCAGGCTGACCCAATCCAAGGTTGATTGCTCTCTCTCCTGCCGCCTCGAACATTTTACGTATCCCAGATATGTCTATCTTCTTTACGCATTGTGCATATTTCAAAGTCTCATTGCTCATAGGTTAATCAACATCCAGCATGACTTGACGAAATCGAAGATTTCGGTTGTTTGCAAAATCAAAGATTCTGCGGGACATGTCGAAAGCGTAGCTTTCGTCCGCCATGTCTCGCGAATACTTCGTATTCGCAAGATATGATAAAAATTGTGCTGTGGGTCGATTGGAGCATCAGGCAGCAAGGGTCGCACATCATTCCAGCGTAGCGTGGCGCGACCTGAGATCCTCTTCGCTGGCGCCTGTTATTGCAATCAACTCTGCTATAATCGCATCAAGCACGATAATTGAAAGTAATTCGAACATCGTCCCCATGGGCGCCATTGACTTGTAATCACCCCTCATGTGGCGTTCAAGATAGTCTTCTTCCTGACTGGTTGCACGCCCTCCGACCGTCAGCTTCACATCCGCCATTTTTCCAAGTGTAGAATCAGGGTTGGAGGTTACTGCAATAAGCTTTGCGCCAATCTCATTCTTTGACACCTTTCCCAGATTTGTTATCGAGGTAGTCTCGCCGGAACCCGATATTGCAATTACCAGATCATCTGACTTCACTGCAGGGGTGGTAGTCTCGCCTATGACATATACATCGAAGCCCATGTGCATGAGCCGCATTGCGAATCCCTTTCCCACCAAGCCAGAGCGCCCGGCACCCATGATGAATATGCGGTTTGAATCAACTATGTATTCTATAATCTTTTTGACACTCTCCATGTCAACACTCTTGGATGTTTCATCCAGCTGCTCATCTATCATGCGCATGCATTGGATGAACCTATCACATTTTATTTCATGGGCAGTTTCCCTATCCATATTTGCCAAGTCCCAAAAGAATGAATTTTGCTTATTGTGATAAAGCTCAAGATACGTGTATTTTAAATGTTGTATTTTAATGTTCTGATTAGTGAAACAGGCTAAAATGCGGGCTGCAATCTGCAATTATGGCTGCAATCATACATCACACAGCACCGATGTTTGAAGTATCAATAAACGGACATATCAATAAACGGTCTTTGAACATTTTTACTACGTCATCCTCAGGGCTGCAGTTGCCGTATTTATGCAAGACATTCATGCTTCATCACCACCGCATTTATTGTCATAAACAAAACTCACCCCTTGCGATATCATGGCGAGTTCCTCTTGATTTTTATCCATGTATACGAAGTAATTCAGAAAACCTCTCAGCGCTTCATACGTGCACTCGAGCACATCATCCATCTCCGCCTGTGCTTCTCTGAAGAGTTCAGCGTATTTGTACAGTACTACGTCATCAAATGGGAGCGTTCCCCAACCTGAAAATCTACCGGTGAGCACGCCCTGCACACAGCATCCAAAGCTCATGCGCAGCATTATTTCCCCAACACCTGCACGCATTGCTATTACGCTTGCATCGTACCCAATATCGTCCCGTATGCCAGCCTTCTTCTTGTTCTCGAGAAACTTGAGAAACTCCTCGGTGCTGTCCATACCTGTTGCTAGGGCATCTTTTGTTGCTTCGATATAATCTTCTCTTGTTGGCATATCTCCAGGGTCGTGGAATATGTCTGACAGTATATCCCAGCTGTTACGTTCGTCTTCGATAATCTGCTTGTGGATTCCCGCACCTGCCAGCTCTTGCATTATCTGCATAAAATCACTCATTTCAGGTTCTCTACTTCTATTGCAACGCATACTACACCTCTGATAGTTCAATCCCGCTCATTGACGTTTTTTCTGACGGCTCGACCCTACACATTAACCCTCGCGCCGATCATTCAATCCCGCTTACTGCTTCTTTCCCCGAATGCAGCAATGTAATGTTGGATTCACATCTTTTATCTTTATTTTCATCTCATCTCTGGCCTTGGTACTGGTGAACCAACTGGTTGTCTGCATATGAGATATATCTCCGCACTCTCCTTCCTGGATGCTCTCGGATTGTATGCCCTCACATACCTGAATGCATTATTGAGCTTCCGTACATACTCGTTGTAGAGTTCCCCCTGAAAAATCTTGGTGACGAAGCTCCCATCAACCGGGTCAAGCAATTCAAGTGCCATCTGCATCGCGATTGCGGCAAGGTCTACTGAACGGGCATGGTCATATGACCAGTTGCCGGATAGGTTTGGCGACGCATCGCACATCACAAGGTCTGCTAAGCCGTCCGGCAGCAGGCTTCTTATCTTCCCTGTGGTTTCTGGCAGTGTGATGTCCGCCTTTATTGCCTGTACACCGTGTATCGGCTCTATTTCCAGAAGGTCAACCCCTATTATGGTGCCACTGCTGTATTCGTTTGCTATCTGGAGCCACCCGCCGGGTGCAGCCCCAAGATCTATGACGTTACTGTCAGGCTTTATGAGGTTGAACTTGTCCTGCATCTGTTTCAGCTTGTATGCCGCTCTCGAACGATACCCCTCATGCTTTGCCCTGTGATAGTATTTGTCGCGGCGGCTTTTGTATGTGGCCATGATTCAATCATCTATCAGCTTATCACATTCTTATTATATTTTCATCATGTCTTGCAAACTTGCAAAATCTGATTCAGATCTGATTCAGTTTACCAGTTATATCATGCAGTCTCTCCCTTAGCTCGGTAAGATCAATCTGCAGCCAGAACTCGTAATCACCGATCCTGGCTGACAGCTCGTTATATTCAGCTATGAGTTCTGATGAGGATACCGAGGCTTTCTTCCTTTTTATCCCCTTCACATTCTTCGCGTGCTTGTCTACTTTTTTAACAAGCTTTTCAATCTCAGCATCCAGCTCCCTGGTCATTTCTTCGATGATTGCCTCGCGGTCCACATCCCTTCTGGCACTTACGCCCAGTATCTCGAGCACTTCGTTAACCCCATCGGGTATCCTTGGATATGCGCTTGGTCCCACTATCAGCACCTCGTCTCCGGGCCTGCTCCGGGGCATTGGTATCTTTAGCCTGTCCGCAGTTGTCGTACCAATAACCCCTTCTTTTATTGCCTTGTTAAGCCTTCTCGTAATGCTGGCTTTTGCCGGCACCTCAGCGCCTCTTGCGGCATATAACTCCATTATTGCACTCCTTAGTTCATCTCTGTTTGTGGCACCCAGCACATGTATGATGCCAGCTATTTAATCCTCACTCAACATTCCAGCTACTCCTTACCTGCATGCTCTCACTCATATTTAACCGCCAAGATGCGAAAAAGGTTAGATAAAGGTTATGTATTAGAAAGTACCAGCCATAAACCAGCTATAGTTATGGTATAGTATTATATGCCGTATGACAGTATAAACTAAAGAAATATAAACGCATATGCCCATAAATACATACACCCTGACGCAAGAGGTAAAATGGAGATAAAGTGAAATGCGCACCATATGGCTGAAAACACGGATGGGGCTCTGCATAATAGCACTATTTGCGATACTTTATGCCCTGATAACTGTTCTGGCATATATGGTTGGCGTGGATACGCCGCTGACCTTTGCAGTGCTTGCACTTGTAATTGTCGCTGTGCAGTACATGCTCGGACCAAAGATTGTTGAGCGGAGCATGAAGGTGCGCTATGTTGAGTCGAACGATGCGCCTGAACTGTACAGGGTGGTGGAAGATCTGGCGATGCGCGCAGGCATACCAATGCCGCGAGTGGGAATAGCGGAGGTAGGCATACCGAATGCGTTCGCGTTCGGACGCTCGAAGAGAGACGGGCGCGTATGCGTGACAAGGGCAATCCTCAACCTTCTGAACGAGGATGAACTGAGAGCAGTTCTGGCACACGAGATATCTCACATAAAACATAGGGACATGGTGGTAATAACTGCACTGAGCGTCGTCCCCATGATATGCTACTGGATATACTTCAGCTTCTTCTGGTCGGGAGTGTTTGGCAGGCGCCGTGATGGAGGCGGAACACTTGCAATTGCGGCAATTGCTTTCGTGGTTTACTTCATATCAAATCTGCTCGTGCTGTATGCGAGCCGCATAAGAGAGTACTATGCAGACATGGGCGGAGCAGAGCTTACAGGACAGCCGCACCAGCTGGCATCGGCACTGTACAAGCTGACCTACGGGAGCGCCCGCATCAGCAAGGATGACCTGCGTTCGCTAAACAACATGCGCGCTTTCTTTGCAACCGATCCCGCGAGCGCCGTAAAGGATACCAACGACCTGATGGAGGCTGACCTGAATCGCGACGGCAAGCTGGACGCCTACGAGGTTCAGGAGTTCGCGAGGAATGCGCATGTGGGCAGGTTTGACAGAATAATGGAGACATTCTCGACTCATCCGAACATGGTCAACCGGATCAAAAGGCTGGCAGAGTACCAGTATGTATAATTCAGGTCATTGAACCCCATCTTCAATAGTATTTAAATGCCGACTAGCAGCACGCCGATTATTGAGATGATTTCTTATCGCTGATTGGTGGATTATGTGGTTTTGAACATAGAAAAAATTTCGGAGATTTTTTGCAAGCATAGACCTTGCTTTTCACTTCTGTCACCACCATTTGTTTATTTTCCAAGTGATATCACACCCAGAATGAAATACGAGGTATCCGTTTGGTACGTTGACCTTTACTTTACAATTCATTCTTTTATCATTCTTTTGCCAATAATCTAACATGTTTTGTAAAATCTTTCAAAGGAAAAGAATGTAATCGGCTATAGATCCATTTATGGCCTCTCCAATTTTCTTAAGTCTTCTATCTCAACTCTCCCGCTTATGCACCCCCTCATAAGCTCATTTATCAATTCTTCTTTTTCCTCCATTTCAGCATAAATTTGAAGAGCATCTTTTTCATCCACTTCCTGGCATCCGCTTTCGCCAACAGTTACAACGTTTATAGGACCGCCCACGTTAGGATCCATTTTTTCAACTTCTTTTATAGTATATATCCCAAGTCTCTTACCCTCTTTAATCTCCATTGATGGCTCATAATATCTACTCAATAAGTACTCAGCGTAGGCAGCTCCGCTTCCGATAGTTGCATAATCATTAACTGGCTCTGCAAATCCGATCTTATGGAGCAGATATAATCTAGATTCATATTCGCCTTGCTCAGTTTGCTCGATTCCACCTATCATCAAAAATACATCTACAATTTCTTCATCTGCACTAGAACCGTACAAATATTTCACTCTATCTATGTCATAAGCCTTATGAATGGAGGACATAATAAGCTCGCATCCGCCTACATCATCGACCCCTTCAACCAGATTCTTTACAGACAATTTTCCTTTATCTTTTAGCTCCTTATGTGCTATTTTTATGTTGTCAACAGCTTTCTCAATGAAAGCTATCATCCCAGCACCAGCAATCGCGATATTCCCATCTAGCTGATATATCTTATTAGCATTGAGTCTCTTTACAGGAGAACCCCTATTAAATTCCACCTGACTATCGCAGGCTATCACTATCCCATCGATACATACGATACCTATAACAACGGTCATCTTAGTTCACCCCCATTCTTGATGGTGGAATATACTTCTTAAAATCATCTAAAGGAACGAGTTTTTGTTCATCTAAGTCCAAGCCAAAGAATTCTATATTTACATTCCATTCTTCCTTTGCAGACTTCTTCAGCTTCTTTAAATCTTTATAATAAAAGAATAAATCTAAATTTTTTAAAACAATCCAAACATCAAAGTCCTTCTCATTATCTTTGTACTTTTTGATTGTTTCTGTTCTTATCTTATTCAATGGCTCATGATACTTTAATCCAGTGCCATAAAGCGTTTCCACCTCTATTACCAGTCTATCACCCACTTTTATATCAGGTATAACCTTCTTTTCATTAATTGTAAGTGCTGCATCTTCTTCTGTTTTTATCATCTCTCTTTCGTAATTCTCTTTTTCGACCAAATATTTCACGATGAATACTTTTATCCAATAGTGTATGTCATCTTCGTTCTCTGCAAGGTTTACCAAAAATGAGGGTGACAATTTCTTTTTCCCAACCTTTATATCATCCCTTCCAATCTTGTTCAGTCTTTCATAAAACTCATTTTCGCAAGCGGTGAAGAAGTTATCAAATGTTCCCCCTTCTTTCCATCTTGGACCATCTTTTGGGATGACGAATCCCCAAAATGCGCTCGAAATATCTCTTTTGAGTTCAGTTACATATATGCCTTTAGGGTAGAGTTCTATTATCTGCGGTCTTAAATCACCTGTCACTTCTTCTAACTTCTTTTTAAAATCTTGGACAAGTTTTTTTGGAATTTGGAAGATTACAAATCCAAAACCTTGAGCATAGAACTCTTTTAGCTTATCCCCTACTACGTCCCATTTTACTTCACTTTCAATATCGTTGATTGTTTTAATCTTAGAAGAAGTAGGTTTGAAATGTTTTGTCCCTGAATCATCGATAAATTCGATCTTACCTTCTGCACTCCAATCTTCTTTAACATCCTTTTTTCCTTTAGATCTAATCCTAGAGGTTGGCAGTCCACCAACAAGCTCATGAAATATCTCTCTACATATTATTTGTATGGATGAAGCATAGTCATCATCATCGGATTTTGACAAGATTATTAAAACTGGTTTTTTGTTGCTTATGCCTTTAGGGAAGTTCCCTGTTGAAGATTTTATGAAACGTTCGAATAATTCTTCTTCTATCCCTCCTTCAGACACGTTTGCGGTTGCCATTTCTTCTTTATCCAATGTTTCCGTGATTGTAAGCTCTTCTTCTACTGTTTTTTCAACTGGTGTAGTGATCTCTTTTTCTTCTGCCCCGATCTCTTCAGCTACTTTTATTTTCGAGATAAGTTCGATAATTTGCGGGGAGACATTTTTATCAAAATTGTCTCTTGTCGTTACTTCTGGTGATTGTGTTGCAGAGAATATCGGGACAGCAGGTCTATGTTTGATAGGTGATTCTACCTTTGGTAAAGTGGTATCAAAATCTGTTTTTGGTGTAGAGGACATAAACTGCGTTAGTTCTATTTCAGGAGGTTTTATAGGTAATGGGGGTGTAGGCTCTATTGATAATGGTTTTGTGTCAAAATCAGTTTTAACTGTTGTTTCTTCTGGCTCCTTCATCTCACTTGAGAGGGTTTTTAATTTTTGAGGCTCGGGTAAAAGTTCTTCTATACTTCCTTTTAGTTGCTCTCTTACTTTTGTTTTGATGTTAAATTCCGTAGCGATTGATTCTATTTGTTGCTCGGACACAGGTTTACTAAGCGTCTTTTTAGATTTAAAAACGGGCAGATATGCTTTTACACTCTTAATTTTGCGTTTAATGGTGGTTGGCGGAATAATGCCAACTTTTTTTTCCGCTCGTTCTATGAGTGCACTACTAATTTCTGGCTTAGTAATTATTTGTCCTTTTTCAATGCCTTTAGCGATCTTCTTAGATTTAATAACTGGCTTTTCAGCTATTTTATATCTATAGGGCTTTAGTTTTCCCTCTTTCTTTTCGTATTTTTGTTCTTGCATTTTATCCAGTCTCAATATCATCTAAAACGTCTGGGTACTTCTTTAAATCATTCGAAAAAGTATATTTTTTTCCGTATGGCACTATTAGTTTGTACTGCATTATTAAATTCAAAGAATCTTTTAGCTGCTCATCTTCGATTTCCATATGTTTTTGGATCTCCACTAAAAGTGTATTCGGCTCTAGTTCATACGAGTTTGTTTCCCTTGCTACAGCTTCCCATACTTTCAATATAATGATAGACATGGGGTCTGCTTCTTTCAATGCTTGCAGTTTAAACTTCAGCCATTCTAACTCTGGGTTAGGGATGTCTTTTAGTATGGTTGCAATAATCCTATTTCTCGTACCTTCGTCTTTAAAACTATCAATGAAAGAATTGATGGTAGAGTTCAACACACTTAATTCTCTTGAATATGTTGTCCTGATTTTTCCTTCTTCAATTTTGTATCCAAAAATCTTGAAGAACTTATCCCTTGTATTTTTATCACCCAATAACTCTGGATATGCCTCACGCATAACCTCATAGTCGTTTCCTTCTGCAAGTGCTATAAACTGCGATATCCTATTAGCAGTTGGCATCAGAGCATAGAACGCATCTATCAAATTTTCAAGTTCGGTTTCAAATGTTGTTTTTTCATCGGATATTTTAATCACCACATAAACTAACGCACTATTTCCAAAACATTGTTTATAATGCTAACATCGGCTATACCTAAGAAAAGCGCTGGTGAGATGTCACCAAATAACGTAAGTAAAGGAATATTACATTCATAACTACTTGAACTCCATTTACCTCTTGCTGAACAACCTTGTTGATGGTAAGATGTTAACATTATTCCGGAAATTGTATAGGTATATGTCCAAGGCCCACTACGTCCAGAAATATGTTTTCCATACTTATCGCTTGTTTTTATATTCTCTGGAAATTTCCAATTGTTGATTGATTTTTTCGCTTTTTCCATAAATTCATTCCTCGAATCGATCACATTCTCAAATAAAAACTCTAAATCCTCTCTAAAACTTTCTTTTCCAAGGTATTCCCAAATAACTTCATTCAAGCCACAAATCATCCATCCGAATGAGTTTTCAGGTAAATGCCAGATCGTATAATCTCTTCTCACTTTTCTATCTTTATCGGTCTTTTCCTCTATTTCTGGCTCAAAATACTTTTCTAAACCAACGATGCTCTTTAACACATCAAATTTATCTTCATTCTCAAGTTCTGGATAAGCAACATCCAAGTACCTGCGGGTTATCTTCCGTATCGTCCACAAAAAGAGCGTGTGCTGATTGTGATTGAGCGTTATCTTCAAACCACTATCGTAAAATTCCTTAATTAGGTCTGCAATCTTTTTTGAATCTTTCATAATCTCTTTAAGTTCAGTTTCCGGTGCATTCCAACTAGTAGAGTCAATTAAACCGTTCTGGTACGCCAACTCAAGGATAGCATCTGTTCTCTCGCGGATACTCTTAACAAACGTTATAAATTCGCTCCCTTTTACTGTTACGGTGACTTGTGGTGTGATACCTTCCCTTTGACTTACAATGCACTCCTGCAGGTTGCTGAGTGAAACACCAAAAAACATCTTATAAAAGTTTGCCAAGCTTCGATCAGTATACTCGCCATTTTCTTTTACGCCGCCCAGTAAGATCTTTTTTAGATTTTCGTCTTCTTCAATTTCGTTAAATGGCGCTTCATTGATATCATCATTTAGCCGATCCCAAAAGTCCGATATTTTATTTGAGGTCTCTCTTAATGGAATGATATAATCGCTTATTAACGCCTTCCATCCCTCTTTACTCCAATATTCGATTGCCATTTTCTGTCCCTACTTTTGCGATTATACTAACAATACCTGTTTTCTACCTGTTTTCTTATAAAGCTATACTCATCGTGGCATTAAATGAAAACAGCCTAATGCAGCCCTAATGAGGTGATACACTTGCCAAAACCAGCAACAGGAATTTTTTTTTGCGATAGACATATCTCCATAATTATAGGAAAAATAAGTTCACGAAGAGTCTCAACCCATCTTCAATAGTATTTAAATGCCGACTAGCAGCACGCCGATTATTGAGATGATTTCTTATCGCTGATTGGTGGATTATGTGGTTTTGAACACAGAAAAAATTTCGGAGATTTTTTTGCAAGCATTTCAAAAATGCACCGCATGTATCCGTTTTCTAGATTTTTCCAACGATTTATCACCACGTTTTTTTGCCCTGATATATGTCATGTTGTGCCTATAATGAGCACAACAATACAAATATTGGTTATCTGCTAGCCAATAAGCAGAAATATTTGTGGGCACAACAAGGACACAAAACGTTAACGGCTTAATTTGGCATTTTTTTAATTTTAGTGATTTTATTTGTAAAGTATGGAATATGGGTTGAACAGGCAACGTATGTATACTTCATGTCCATTGAACGGGAAGCCATCATGTACTGCAATTTTACCTGAGACTTTCGGCACTTTTACAAAATTGCTTGCAGAACGATCCGCCTTTAAAGACGGGGATGAATGCAGCACATCATCAAGCAATTTTGTAAACGCTACAAACTTTAGTTTGTAGTAGTTTACTTGGATTTCATCATCTCAGGCACTAACTTCGATGCACGGTACATCTGCACACCCCTGCCTGCAATCCATGATGCACAATATGCCATCACATACAGTAGACCTATCTTCATGAATACGTATCCGTAGTATGCTGAGGTTTCCGCCATGCTGTCAAGCGTGCCGCTTATACCACCAAGCGGGTCGCCCGATTCCGCCCCTCCACTGGATAGGGAAGTAGACGGCATGCTGAGCGTATCGATCATACCGAATGCAGTGTAGAGCACGAAGAACAGCATTGTGATACCCATTATGAATACTACAAGTCCAATCATCTTGCCGTGTGCATCCATTTGCGGATTGACAAGTTCGAATTTGATTTTATTGTCATCATTCATTTGTCGAGTAGACCTCCAAACATATGGTGTATCTATTGGTTTATAAAACTATAATATCACTCACTTTCTATAATATCACCTACTTTCTATAATATCACCCATATCACCCACTTTATAAAAGTACAATATCACACGGCTTTGGGACAAAAGTAGTTGACTCCATCAAAGAATATAACGCAGAGGTCTATATGAGGGATGTAACCCTCTTGCCTGAGGATGAGGCAGCTCTAAAGAAAAACCTCTCCTAATATTTTTGTCCCAGAGCCAGGCGAGATGAAAAGTATTTAGCTCTTGAGATATTAAAATTGGATAAACGATTTATCGCAATTATATATGGAATTCAAAAAGATATTTCAAGGTTAGGTATATATGTCTTTTAAAAAAACAAGAAAAAAATTAAAGATTTTTTTCGTAGTCCATAAAGTCAATACTTTATGTAATATGAAAAGCGGACATGTAGTCATATCCATCATTTCAATTTTCTTTTTCCTATTAATCTCCTCGCAACTCGCATCAGCCAAGGCAATCGATGTTTATGACATCGAGATAACGTTAGATGATGCAGGAAACGCTCAAATAAAGACCATGGTTTTGTTCGACTCTTCTGCCATTAAGAACCTGCGGCTTTCTGCTCATAAACCTGATAACCTGCAAGCTTATGATTTAACCGGTAGCCTGAATCATATAGTTGTAAACAACTCAGTTATGATAAAGCCTCGCGAAGAGGTGAAAGATTACAACACGACTGTGAAATATGCAACAAATCAAATAAGTTCAAAGACTGGCGACGAGTGGAACATCTCTTATAACGTCTTGGCTTATGACTCAATAGAATACCTTTCTATCTCATTGAGCTTGCCATCAGGTTCCAGCCTAAAATCTTTTACGCTTGGGGGAAGCGCTTCTGTAATTGATTCAGGCATAAAAATAGAGTGGTACATAGATGATGTGCCCTCTAATGAAAATGTTAACCTAGGCGTGATATATGCTATGAAAATTCCAGCCCACGACGAACATGGCAGCACCCTGATAATCCTTGCTGTCAGCATAGTACTTGCTGGCATGGCGTCTTTTGTCATGTACAATAAATCCAAGAAGCGTGAAAAAGACGAGGCAAAGATGGAGACGGAGGAGACACCCAAGGACAAGATAAAACCTGAAGCTGAGCTCGCAGAGGAGTTGGTCCTGACGCAAGGTAAAAAGGACATAATGATGACCCTGAATAAAAATGAACAGGATGTTGTAAAGGAACTGCTGAGGGAAGAGGGCAAGTTAACCCAAAAGGACATTTTCACGGAGATAGGACTCCCCCGAAGCACTCTTTCACGAACGCTGAAAAAGCTGGAGAGGAAGAACGTGGTCGAAATACGGAGCATAGGCAATACAAATCTGGTTATACTTACAGAATGGTTCAAGGAGAGATAATCGAAAAGAGATGACGCACTTTCCACTTTAATTCCACCTTGTTTCACCTTGTTCCAGTGAGACTATATGGGGTGTTCCAGCGAACAGTATAATTGATGACACACGCAAACTGCGGGCACATGGTAAAAAATGGGTGGTGCAGTCTCTCTAAGTTGTCCTGCGCATCCGTCACGACCTGTGCACACAACGCACATAAGAGTCATGGAATCTCAGCTGCAGTCATGTTTTCCGATTAAGGAGGTAAAAGAATATGAAGAAGATAAAAATTGGTGTGATGATTATTATGTGTACTTTACTAATCGTTCCGGCTATGGCTACCGCTCCAGCCCAAACATGCGATACCACCTGGGGTAGACCTTGCTATGATAAACAAACAGGCAGTGGTATGTTCATTCTAAATTTAACTGCAGGTGGGAATTACTATTCTGCATGTACCCAGAATGCGGCCCAAAATGAGGTTGGAAGCTCCATCATGTCCACTCCACGTTGTCCTGAGGGTGAAGAATACTATTACTGCCATGATGGAGTAAGCGATACTTTTATCAGAAAATTTGAAGGAACCTGTGTGATTGTTCCAACACCTACTCCAACAGCAACTCCAGAAGAAACTTGTGTAAATGAAGGAGAAACCTATATGCCCGGAGACGATAAGCAATGCTGTGCTGGTTTAGAAGCAATGACTATAACTTACGGTGAACACCCACCAACATGTACTTACCCAATGGGTTATGTTTGTACGGCTTTCTGTGGTGATGGGAAGTGTGAAGGTGAATATGAAAATGCCTGTAGTTGCCAAGAAGATTGTATTGTTGAAGCTGATCTTACTTGTGCTGGACAAGGAGGGGAAATTTGTTCAAGTAAGACACCAACTGAAATTTGTAGTGGAAGTTGGATAACAGCTTCTGACACAAGTGGATGTTGCCTTGGTGATTGTTACATACCTGAAGATAATCGTTGTTATGATTCAGATGGTGGAGCAAATTATTATGTGAAAGGTTATGTAGAAACACAAGCAACCAATCTTGTTAAATGTGATAACAGTTTAGGCAGACTATATGATACATGTTATGGTGATGTCCTAAGAGAATATACTTGTGAGGAAGATTATCTTCCTTATGTACACATCACCAGAATTGATGGAATAACAGTTGATGTAGATACCACATATACTTGCCCAAACGGCTGCCAAGATGGTGCTTGCTTGGAAGAATTAAAACTCAAAACAATCCAAACAGGCATAACTGTACTTGATAGTACTGGAGAACATTACAGTGGTTGGACATGGTTTTATGCTAATGCTGTAAATCCAGATAAACTGCACCCTACTGACCCTAATCGATATGTAGTTGATTTCACTAACTCTTATTGTTCATGGGATTGGCAGGAAGAAGTATGGTGTGGTGACCCTAGTGCAACTAATTATGCTGGTCCTGTTTCTTTATTAATTCTTAGATATGGGGATGGTTATGGTACATACCCCCAAACCGAATTTAAAACTATTATAGACGGAAATGAATTTACAATATATGCCCCAGAAGTAACAGTTCCAGGAGATATTGATTACGAACCGCAAGAACCTACAGTGCTTTATGTGGCAACAGATGGATCAACTTATTATGATGAGAGTTTAACTCAATTAGCAAGGTCTGCTACATCCACGCCGATTCCAACCACATCTCCAACCCCCTCACCTAGTCCATCCCCCACACCAACATTCACACCAGCTCCTGTAGTATGTTATGATTCTGATGGTGGAGTAAATACTTATGTGAAAGGAACATCTGATTGTTGTGCTAATATTCCCACTCCTGATGATCCTCATCCTATTTGTAATATCAATAGAATAAAAGACGAAAAAGGAGAGGGTGTTGGAAAAGACGAAGGAGATACTGTTTGGGAGGGAGCGTGTAAAGATGGAAAGAAAATCCAATATCTTCAGGCCTGTCCATATGGCTGTCAAGATAGTGCTTGCCTGAGTCCTCCTACACCCACACCAACTCCACCAGAATGCACTTTAGACTCGCAGAAGGGATACATATGTCCAGATGGAACCGAGACCTATTGGTGCGGATGTGCTGACGGGAAATATTGGTGCGGATGTGGTGGCGAGGACTGGTGTGTGATCTCCTCATACACTGTATGCTCTAGAACCACACCTACGCCAACTCCAACACCTACGCCAACAGCAACTGCAATACCAACTCCCGTAGTATGTTATGATTCTGATGGTGGAAAGAATTATTATACAGCAGGTGAGACTTGCGCTGGGGGTGAATGTAAAGATGATCAGTGTACAATTAAGGTCTCTAGTGATACACATAACCACGTAACATCTTGCTCTGGGGATGATTGTTATCTGTTTGAGTTTGCGTGTAGTGGTTCTACATTTTGGGCTGACATATATAATTGCCCAAACGGCTGCCTAGATGGTGCTTGCATAGGTGCTCCAGCACCAACGCCCACGGCAACTGCAATACCAACTCCCGTAGTATGTTATGATTCTGATGGCGGAAGGAGTTATTATGAGAAAGGGACAGCCAAAGGTGTGAACACAGAGGGAACTGATTTTTGCGGTGTAAGAACTGTACCAGAATACAGTGGGCCAATCAGAGTAGATAGTTGTGAAAAAATGGGATGGAAATCAGGCAAACAGTGTACACTATATGAATGGAGCTGTGAGTCAGGTCCAGAATTTGGTGATAATCATGCTGTTAGATGGGAATATGAATGCACGTATGGTTGTGAAGATGGTTCTTGCATAAGTGCTCCAACAATGCCTGAAAACAAGGCGCCTGTGGCGGTTGTAATGCCAGATAAGACATATGCATACGACGGTGACTTCATAACGCTCGATGGATTCAGTTCCTATGACCCGGACGGCTATATAGTTAAGTACCACTGGACCGGACCATGCTTGGATGTTATAAGGATGTCACCAATGCTTACCATCGACACTGGCGACCCCTATACATGCTTCGGATCGGGCAAGCACAAGGTCACGCTGACAGTCACGGATGATCTCGGTGGCACTGCTTCGGATACAACCATCATAAAAATAGAGTACCCGGAGACAGAAGCGGTACCAGCAACTAAGCCACCTACACCAGTACTAGTGCCAACTATTCAACCCGTGGCGATAAATATCGTGAGCGCACCCAGTGGTTGGATAACAGGCGGCACCAGGACTTTTTCGATTTCAGTCAAAAATCCAGGAGTTGTTGAACCTGGCAAGGAGTTCAAGGTTGCAGTTAAAGGCGCATTCTTCGATCCTGCGAGTATAAATATCAAAAAAGATTACGCTTTCACCTTCAAGTTGTACGAGTCGTACAAATTCGTAGCAGAAAAAAATATCAGCGTGACCAAGCCAGAGGGAGAATCATACGTATCCATACCCCTGTTCGGATGGACTGCGACGGCGCCAGATGAGGAGGGAGTACATGAATACAAGGTTGCCGGGAAGGTAAGTGGCTACAAAGCAGAGGTTATTTTTTACGTGGGGATCTTTAACTCCACAGGATATATCTCGGATGCAACGGGGTCGTTTAGACCGATGGAAAGCATCGAGATGCTACCATCATTCGAGATATTTGACCCCATCAGGATGATAACGAAAAATGTGTCTGCACCCACGCCATCGCCAGCACCCCCGAGGCTTATGTGGAAATATATAAACATCTCAAACAAGGGCTCAGCAGTTATGATTGAGGCAGAGGCTATAACTCAGTCGGGTAGCATTCATAAGATAACTGTCACTCAAGACCCGGAAAAGAAGAAGCTGGTGCTGGTATCGAACGGTGTGAGATTCGAGACTGATACAAACATAAAACTGAAGGAAGACGGCATCTACATCAAGATAGGAGACGTTGAAAAGGAGATTGAGATACTGCCCGATGTTGCATCTGAAACTGCAAAAGAAAAAGCCAGATTTCATTCAGTAAAGAAAATAGAGTTGAAGAGCGCAGCCGGAAAGCCGATGTACAGGATAGAAGGTGCAAGGCAGGGCAGACTTTTCTATATTATCCCAGTGATAATGGACATAACAGTAGAGATAGATGCATCAACTGGGGATGTTATAGGTGTGGATGAGCCCTGGTGGAGCATGATAGCACCGCCTGAGGCTGTGGCAACATCGAGGTAATCCTCCACGTTGAGGATGAAACCATCCTCATCACTGCCCGGAATCTTATCCGCCAGCAGGACCCTGTCCAGATTCAGCGCACCGAAACCAATAGCATCCATCATAGCATTGTTAAGAAGCAGCGGCTTTGGGACAAAATTCCTTGTTACCCCCCTACGATAGGTGTCAATCCTTCCAGATACTTGAGATAACACAACCTTTTCAAGTTGTAGTCACAGGCTCTGGTGAAAGCTTCTTGTTTTCGCCTCACATCGATTTTCCTTCTTAGGGGTATTGGAAAATCCCTCTTGTAGGTAGAGTTTGCAGTTTCGTCAAATTACGCAGAGGGCACTTGCTAAATTGTACCAATTTAGCTGTACAGCAGACATGACGAAAGCATAGCTTTCGTCAAATGGGTGGAATTCTGACTCTAAACAGCAAGGATTTGATGTATCTCCTCTCTTATCAACGTCTGCATAAACCTTATGCTCCGGCGAAACCAGCAGGTCTGAGCCGTCCTTCATCTTTATCCTGTACATCTCGCCGTCGTGGTCGTAGATATGCTTTGCAGTCGGCTTTTGCCACTCCGCCTGTATAGTTTCCGGATTCCGTGCTAAAACCCTTTCATCTGTTAGGTTCCTGAACGATTTTCACCCGGCGTCTGTCAGAATTTCTGCTGATACTACGGCGCACATAGTATGCTTATAACACCAGTTTATAAAACGCTGCAGCAGTGAACGTGTCGCCAAGCCCTACAATTCTCACAGGCACTCCTGCATCCAGAGAGGGAGCAATGCACACCGTAAGCTCTCCGAGCTTTCCATAAGCCCCGCCTTTGAGAGGTGTGTACTCTTTGATTGTTCTGCCAAGTCTTTTTAGTTCAGCTGCGCCGAGAATGCTGGTTTCAAGTCTTTTTGCCTCCTGATTTATGTACAGCTCGCTGCCGAGCCTCCCCCTCTCAGCCATCGTGCCGGCTGCGTTAACGCCGAATCTGAGCGCTTCAACCTCTCTTTCAGGGCTTATCGTGCACTCTTGTGCCAGAACACTTATCACCTACTCCTTCACATGGGCTCATAGACTTCTGATGCCTGTTCTGCCTATTATTATCGCCAGAGCGGCGAGCATTACATCAGCGGTGTAATCCATGGAGCGCATTATCTCTGCCAGATCTTCCCTGCCGTATGCCTCCATGCATACTGCAACCTCTTCCTCATTCATCCCGATGCTGTCCGCAGCCTCTCCGAGCTGGCTGAGTGTGTATATCAGCACATCATTGCTTGCAAAATGCCCCAACTCCACATGCACCATTAGATCACTTCTGCTCGAACGCCACCTCTTAAGCTGGTCTGCTGCCCTGGTGGTCACTTCCACATAAGTGCGGCCATCGGACAGGGTTTCGGGAACGGCATGAAAACCTGATACCAGCGCACCCTTCATCTCCTCGTCCTTCATCAGCATATCCGCAACCTCGTCGAACAGCGGGTCGGTGCGCATCTCCCGGTTGAAAGGATCCCACGAAAATATGCATCTGTTACTTTCAGGAGCCGTTATTGTTTCTCCGTCGCTCAGTGATATGCGCACTCCACTCCCGTATTCAAGTATGAAATGTATGATGTTCCCGGCTTCTTTGTCCACTGCGGTCAGCAGATCTTTGTACACGATCTCTCCATCAGGCATCTTTGCAGGGATCTTGATTCCCCTCAGCGGAAACAGCCATGCCTGCTCCGATGATATCGGGGGCGTGTTCAAAAGTATGAACGGCACACCCATTTCCGCCAGTGCCCTGGACATTATGCCTGCGTTGCCGCCCAACTCCATCTTTGCAATAGTGCGAAACCTGAGGCTGAGTTTTTCGAAGAGGTCTTCTTTGGTGATCTGCCATTCCCCTCCGCTGCCGTTCACCATGCTGTGAAGAAGTGCCATTACCAGATCCTGAATGTTTTCCACAGCGTCTGGCGGCGGCACACGGAGGTCTTTTCTACGCAGAACAATCTGATTCTCATGTACCAGGCCGAACAGCAGTGCGTCGTCCACCTGTACTATTGCATCCGTGTTAACGTTGTAAGCGCATATTATTTTCATGGAGTTATGCCCCGGAGTCGAGTCTGATAGTCTGATGGTCAATAATAAGTAGGTATGGTAATAAGCACGCCTAATATATGGTAATAAGCACGCCCGATATAAGCATATCTTCCAACAAGAATACAAGGGCGGTCAGCGTCTGCAATGCACTTTCTTTGATATAAGTGAGGCAAAGACTCCCGCACCGAAGCCGTTATCCACATTTACCACTGCAAGTCCTGGAGAACAGCTCTGCAGCATAGCCAGCAGGGCAGCTGTACCCTTGCCGCCTATACCGTATCCCACTGAAGTCGGTACGCCTATCACCGGTACGTCAACCAGCCCCGCAACCACCGACGGCAGCGCGCCCTCCATGCCGGCAACAGCTATTATTGCATCGACGTTTGAACTGCGCATTTTCTCGATCGGTTCAAACAGCCTGTGTATGCCAGCCACTCCAACATCATATGATATGATGGTCTCGCATCCGATGAATTCCGCTGTCACCCTCGATTCCTCCGCAACGGGTATATCTGCGGTCCCCGCCGCAAGTATGCCTATAAGACCTTCGCGCTTCTGTTCGTAGTCCTTATGTCTGAGCAGTATAGTCCCTGCCTGCTCGTTGACCTCGACCAGATAGTCATCAGTGATGCTCCTCTGGACAGCTTCAACATCCTCCTGCTTTATCCTTGTCGCAAGCGCGATTCTGTTGTCAGCAGCCAGCTTCAGCAGTATCCGTGCAACGTCCTCGGATTTCTTGTTCTCGGCAAATACCACCTCATGTACGCCGGATCTGTTCTTCCTGAGCGTATCGATCTTTGCCATCTCACCGAGCCGTCTGATGCTGAGCTCCTCTATCATCTTCCGGGCATTATCCGGGTTTATCTCATTCTTCTCCAGCAAAATCAGTATCTCTTTCAGGGGATCTTCAAAGTTCATGTTTGCAGACGCACCTCAGAATAGCCCATTATTTAAATTCGGCTGCTGCTCACCCAACCCTAACCTTTGTGATACTCATGCATCGACTTTATGGATGTCTTACCCTTCCGGATATTCTCAATGGCATCAACCGTTGCCGCAGCCGCCTGCATCGTGGTTATATATGGTACGTTCAACTCGACGGATGCACGTCTTATTATATATCCGTCTGCCTTGGCGACCTTGTCTCTGCTGGGCGTGTTGATCACAAGCTGGATCTTTCCGTTCTTCATGTGGTCAACTATATTCAGTCTCCCTTCACTCACCTTCACTACTTCCTTTGCTTCGATGCCGCCTCCCCTGAGTACCTTTGCGGTGCCCTCTGTTGCAAGAATGTGAAAACCAAGCTCCTGGAATTTTTCCGCTATAGGTATTATATCGTCTCTGTCCTGCTCATTCACACTTATGAATACGTTACCGTTCTCGGGAAGATGCACGCCAACACCGGCCTGTGATTTGTAGAATGCCAGAGCGAAATCGCTATCTATACCCATTGTCTCTCCAGTGGATTTCATCTCGGGCCCCAATGCAGGGTCAACTCCTGGCAGCTTTATAAATGGAAATGCTACTTCCTTTACTGCCACACAGTTCACAGGCAGAACTCCGGTCTCGTAGCCCATATCCTTCAGCTTCATGCCGAGCATTGCCTTGGATGCAAGCTTTGCTATTGGCACTCCGGTTGCTTTGCATATGAATGGTACCGTCCTGCTGGCTCTTGGGTTCACCTCGAGCACGTACACGACGCCGTCCATGACTGCGTACTGGATGTTTAACAACCCGATTATATCGAGTTCAAGTGCCAGTCTGACAGTATAGTCAACAATCAGCTCAATTTCATCCTCCGAGAGCGATTGCGGAGGAACCACGCATGCAGAGTCCCCTGAATGCACTCCCGCCTGTTCGATGTGTTCCATCAATCCGCCTATAACCACGGTCTCGCCGTCAGCAGCGGCGTCAACATCAACTTCCACTGCAGGGTGCAGGAACCTGTCAACCAATACGGGGTGCTCAGGTGACACGCTGACCGCCTCCCGCATATACATGTCAAGTTCCTTTTCATCATAAACAATTTCCATGGCACGACCTCCAAGCACATAGGAAGGTCTGACCAGGCACGGATAACCTATTCCTTTCGCTATTTCTCTTGCTCCCTCCACAGATGTTGCTGTCCCTGCCTCAGCCTGGGGTATGCCCAGTCTATCAAGGAGATTCTTGAACCGCTCCCTGTCCTCAGCAAGATCGATGTTGTCAGGAGATGTTCCGAGGATGTTAACTCCCGCATTAAGAAGCGGTATTGCCAGATTTATGGCCGTCTGGCCCCCGAACTGAACCATAACTCCATAGGGCTGCTCATTCTCAATTACGTTAATAACATCCTCAAAAGTGATTGGTTCAAAGTATAGTTTATCCGAAGTGTCAAAATCTGTTGAAACGGTCTCAGGATTGTTGTTTATAATAATAGTTTCGATGCCTTCCTCGCGCAGAGCCAGAACTGCATGGACTGTGGAATAATCAAACTCTATCCCCTGACCTATTCTTATGGGACCTGCACCCAGCAGGATGACCTTTCGCTTATCAGACCTTACACTCTCATTCTCGGACTCGTATGTGGAATAATAATATGGTGTCCTGGCCTCAAACTCGGCGGCGCATGTGTCGACCATTTTATACACTGCCCTGATATCATTGTTCTTTCTCAACTCTGCTATTTCTTTCTCCCTGCACCCCATCAGATGCGCAAGCTGGCGATCAGAGAAGCCGAGCCTCTTTGCTTCATATATCCGATCCAGCACGTTCTCTGATTTAATGGAAGTTTTCGCAAGATCGTGCGTCATGTCAACTATGTTCTTTATCTTATAGAGGAACCATTTGTCAATCTTCGTAAGGGCATATATTTCATCGATGTCCATTCCCATATCTATCGCGTCACGTATGCAGAAAATCCTGATATCCGTGGGCTCCCTCAGTTCTCTCCCGAGTTCTTCTGGGTCTGTCATCGACTTATGCTCGCCATCCCCGCCGAGCCCGTAGCGCCTTATGTCAAGCGAGCGAATTGCCTTCTGCAGTGATTCCTCGAACGTTCTGCCGATTGCCATAACTTCTCCGGTGGATTTCATCTGCGTACCGATTCTCCTGTCAGCGGTGCGGAACTTGTCAAAAGGCCACCTGGGCACCTTCGTAACTATGTAGTCAATTGCAGGTTCGAATGATGCCGGGGTGCTCTCGGTCACCCTGTTGGGTATCTCATCAAGGCTCATGCCAAGCGCAACCTTCGCAGCAACTCTTGCTATCGGGTAGCCTGTTGCCTTTGATGCGAGTGCAGAACTGCGGCTCAGTCTCGGGTTGACTTCTATTATGAGATATTCGAATTTGTCCGGCCTCACCGCAAACTGTACATTGCAGCCGCCGACCACGCCAAGTGCCTTTATGATTTTAAGGGCGACACTTCTCAATATCTGCAGCTCTTTATTGGTCAGAGTCTGCGCAGGTGCCACAACTATGCTCTCTCCGGTATGGATGCCCATTGGGTCAACGTTCTCCATGCTGCATATCGCGATGCAGTTGTCAAAAGAGTCTCTCATGACCTCGTACTCTATTTCCTTCCACCCCACCACGCATCGGTCAAGGTTTACCTCGTGATTCATGCTGACATCCAGCGCAAATGCTGTTATCTTCTCGAGTTCTTCCATATTGTATGCTATACCGCTACCAGTGCCTCCCAGACAGAAACCGGGCCTTATTATTACAGGAAATCCTATTTCCTCGGCTGCTTTCTTTGCTTCGTCCATGGTAACCGCTCTTATCGACTTTGGGTACGGCTCACATATCTCGTCCATCAACTCGAAGAAAAGTTCCCTCTCCTCGGCCTGCATTATGGCACGCACCGGGGTGCCTATGACTCTGCATCCGGTTTCCTCAAAGATCCCCATCTTCTCAAGCTGCACCGCCAGATTCAAGCCTGTCTGTCCGCCTATTGAAGGTAAAAGAGCATCCGGTTTCTCCATTCTTATTATTTCTGCGACTATCCCCGGAGTCAGGGGTTCAATATATATTATATCCGCAGTCTCGCTATCGGTCTGTATCGTTGCAGGATTGGAATTGACAAGGACTGTCTCCATGTCCTCCTCTCTGAGAGCGCGACATGCCTGTGAGCCCGAGTAGTCGAACTCCGCGGCCTGACCTATCACTATGGGACCGGAGCCTATGACCATGACCTTTTTAAGGAGTGGATCTGCAGGCATCAGTTGCACCCCCCCACAACTTCAAGAAATCTATCAAACAGGTACTTGGAATCCTTTGGTCCCGGTGCTGCCTCGGGGTGGTATTGCACCGAGAATATTGGAAGCTCCTCGTGGGTTATGCCTTCAACGGAACCATCATTTATGTTTACCTTGGATACTCTGAAGCCTGTACCCTCAAGCGATTCTTCGCTGACCGCATATCCATGATTCTGAGACGTTATGTAAACCCTGCCCGTATCAATGTCCTTCACGGGATGATTGGCTCCCCTGTGTCCGAACTTGAGCTTGTATGTGTCGGCGCCAAATGCCAGAGCAACTGCCTGATGACCGAGGCATATGGCAAAGATGGGATAATCGTCCCTTATTTTTTTGATCACGTCTTGCAGGTATGGTGCAGATTTGGGATTGCCGGGCCCATTGGATATGAGTATTCCGGCAGGCTCGTATCTGTCTATGATTTCCTTTTGCGACCAGGGCGGTACTGCCACTACGTTCATATGCATGCCGTTTAATTCCCTTATGATGTTCATCTTTGTCCCGCAGTCAAGCAGCACTATAGTCTGCTTTCCACCAACCATGTATTCCTCAGGCTCCTGAACCGCCGCACTTCTGACCAGATCCATGGAGTCTATATCATACTTCTTCGCCTCACCGGTCATCCCTTCAATATCCGGCTCGTTGCCTTTTTTATATACTGCCAGTGCGCCGTTCATCACACCGCGATTGCGTATCTTTTTCATGAGCATGCGGGTGTCAACACCCTCCATTGCGGGAGTGTTTGTTTCCTCAGCCCACTGTACTATCGTCTTGCCTGACTGCCAGTGGTGCGGTTCTCTGCACGCCTCGCGCATTATCATTGCCCCTGCCTGGATGTCGCTCGACTCAAAGTCAGGTGGTATTGCATAGTTACCTACAAGTGGGTATGTGAACATGAGGATTTGTCCCCTGTAAGATGGGTCTGTCAGCATCTCGGTATAGCCGACCATGCTGGTGTTAAATACCACCTCGCCTACTGCCGTGTTCCCCTCAGCGCCGAAGCCCCTGCCCCTTATCACCGTTCCGTCTTCAAGCACAAGTACTGACTTTAAACCACTCAAACAAAATCCCTCAAAAATTCCTGATAGTCATGATATAGATAATTTCCTCAATTTCCCCTGCAACTTTCTTCGAATGCCCTGAAGGCAGAGCCTTCAGATATCTGTGGAATCGAAGATTCCACATATCCCGCGAAATTGTGAAGAACCACTGGTCAATAGACCAGTGGCATGTCTGAAAAACCTACGGTTTTTCATACGGTTACAGAATCTCT
>JAUWIL010000025.1 GCA_030605385.1 Methanobacteriota archaeon | reverse complement strand
TGTTTGTAGAACTACGTTCTACAACCGTATGGAAGCGGAGCTTCCATACATGTTTGCAAAATCAAAGATTTTGCAACCGTATAAAACGCAAAGCGTTTTAGACATGTTTATGGAACGCAGTTCCATAACCGTATGGAAGCGGAGCTTCCATACGTGTTTACAGAGCCTTTCAATCTGATTGCAACCTGCGTATCACCGGATTCTTTCTGAGCCAGTCCATGTCAGACCTGTACAAGTCGCGCAGATCGCTCAAACCGAGACGTATCATTGCCAGCCGTCCAACTCCCAGACCCCATGCCAGCACCGGGCAGTCCACACCTAGCGGCTTGGTAACCTCTTCACGAAATACTCCTGCGCCGCCAAGCTCTATCCAGCCGAGATTCTTGTCATATACTTCTGCCTCCACAGATGGCTCAGTGTATGGAAAATAGCCCGGCCTGAAGCGCACGTCCGGGAATCCCATCTGGTGGTAGAACTCCGAAAGACATCCAAGCAGATTCTGGAACGATACATCCTCATCCATAACTATGCCTTCGAGCTGATCAAATTCTGGAAGGTGGGTTGCGTCAACAGTTTCCCTGCGGTATACGCGGTCTATGGCAAATACCTTCGCAGGTGGTTCCGGGTTGTCCGCAATGTATTTCACGGTCAGGGCTGTTGTGTGGGTGCGCAGCACGTGCGTCATGGCAACCTCCTTGCTCCATGTTCCACCCCAGCCGCTCGAGCACGTTATGCCCCCATTAAGATGAGTCTCTCTGACGCTTTCCAGAAGGTCCTCCGGTATCTCCTCCATGGTGCTGAGATAAAATGTGTCCTGCATATCCCTTGCTGAGTGGTCCTGCGGCTGAAACAGCGCGTCAAAGTTCCAGAAACCGGTCTGTACTATATTGCCCTTGATCTCCTTGAACCCCATGCGCAGAAATATCATGCGCATCTCATCGAGTATCTGTCTGTAAGGGTGTTTCTTCGCAGCATATACTTCTGGCGCAGGCAGGGTGACGTCATATCCCCTCAGGCGGCATTCCTTCCACTTACCGCTGCGTATGAGTTCGGGTGTGAGGCGGGTCACGTCCTCAACCACGTCATGCGATGATATTTCCTTGCTAACAGTGAGTCCTTCTGATGTTATTTTTATGATGCGCTCCTTGTGCTCCTCGGATTCCATGATTCCGCGCTTTGTCAAAACCGTCAAAGCGGCTGCTGATGCATTTTCGTCAACACCGAGATAATTCGCTATTTCAGTTAAAGATGATGAACCGCCGGATGATATGTTCGGGTGTTTCAGGATTTTCTCGTCAAGACCTGTTTGCGGCTCGGTTATGGCGAATATTGTGGTGCCTTCGGCTGTCTTGCCGATGTTTGCCCAGCCCTTCTTCTTCAGCCACCCAATGGCGATCTCTACTTCGTCCTGTGGAACCTGCTTCTTCAGATCTTCGAGCAGAATCTTCTTTCCTGACCGCATTGTTATATCAATGGCTTTTCTCTCGGGGAGTGTATCCCTTGAATACCTCATACCTTCTTCGGTGAGTGTGTAGGTTTCATAGGCGCTGTCCCCTACACTTGCAATTCCTTTTTCCTGCAGCATGTAGGCTGCCTGCATTACGGCGTCCTGCTTCATACCAGCGGACTCCGCCAGATCTGCGGGGGAGGCGCTTTTCAATCTGCCCAAAGCGGCAAGTACGCGCTTCTCATTAGGCGTTAATTCCGACGATTGTGTATTCATCCAACTGCCCCCTTGCCTGTTCCCTCTTCTCCTGATGCTCTTTTAAGAATGATTCCATCAGTTCGGCTGCCCTCTTCTTGCAGGTGCCGCACATGAGTTCTCCTGACCTGCATTCGTCGTAGGTCCTGCGGAGTTGCCCGTCATCATCCACCAGATGGAACAGCATAAGCTCATAAACAGTACACTCATCCGGCATGCCGCCGTGCTTCTTTTGTTCCTCGAGGGTAGAGCATCCACCTGTCTTTGCTCCCATAACCTTCTTCGCAGCCTCTTTCGGCGGGTCTGTAAGACCGATGTATGACTCCGGTATGCTGCTGCTCATCTTTCCACCGGTGAGTCCGCTCATGAACCTGTGGTATGTCGCAGCCGGCAGTATGAAGCCATAGCCTCCGTTCCGTATCTCGATTCTGCGTACAACTTCCTCTATGGCGTGCAGGTCATCGTTATCATAAATATCTATGTGCTCCTCGTACTCGCGCACATCCCCGCCCAGCTCCAGAGCTATCTGCTTCATCTGCTCCTGATAGATGCTGCCCCTGGCTCTCACACTGATGTAATTCCCGCGGTGCTCCACAAGGAACATTCTCATTCTCGCAGCAATATCCCGTGCAAGCCTTATGTGCGGGTCCTGGTCAGCTCCCACTGGTATCACTGTCGGCTTGGGTCCGCCGAACTGCCCAAGTTCAGGCTGAAGTATGTCGGCACTCTGCGCCAGCACGCTGACCATGTGTGATATCCTGGTGCTCTGCTGCAGCCCGTATATAGCGCTCAGTTCGGTATAATTTGCCTCAATGCCGGCTTCAAAAGTAAGGTCGCGTATGACCTGCGACTTGCTCTGGAAGTATATGTAGCCGTTCTCAGGCTGAAACCCAAGCGCTATCAAGCTCAGTATATACTCCTCTAACCCTATCTCCATGCACTTCTCCCAGCTCAACCCGCGCACAGCATGAGATTCCATATCCGCTATGGCAACGAATGCGCTCCCGCCCTGCTGCTGGTGCCATATGATTTCGTCCATGACCATTTTGCCGCCAAGGTGAATCCTCCCTGAGGGCATAAACCCGCTCATTACGGCAAACGGCTTTTTATTGATGATTGCATCAGCCACATCATCGTAACCTCTGTGACCGAAGATAATTTTCCTGCGCATGTATTTGTGCGGCTTCTGAAGCCTGTCCAGCACTGCGTCAAAAGGCGTTATCCCGAATTCTTCGAATAATTTGCCGTAGTCCTTGATAACTGTGGAGCCCCATGGGTCAATCGTGATGGTGGCAGCGGATTTGTCGTCCCTGTTCATTGTCCTGCTATCTCCTTTGTGTATCTCTTTGTGTACCTGTATATTGAATTTGCGCGTGATTGCGTGATTTGTGAATGGTATCGGGGTTATCTGGTATTTATGCCTCTTCTAAAGTGCCTCCTCTAAAGTGTTATCTATGGTTCCTCTAAAATGTTCCTACAAGTTATTACGAGTTATGATTATAGCTTTATTCTCCCAATGTCTATGTAATCAAGTTTTTGATTGCTGTCTTTGCATGCGAAGAGCATTCTCTTCCGCACGCTGTGCGCCAGTCTTATCGAGCGCGACAGTTCCTGAAGTGAGAATACATGCGTGCCGGGAATCGCATGTACAAGGTATTTTGAGTGGGTCATTTCCTCTGGATTAATTATGGTGTCGTACACCCTGAAGTGAGAGCCGAACTTGAAACCCGTCTTTGCGGTCATTCCCGACTTTCGGAGGTCTGCATATACCTCGTACTTACGTCGGAAGTCTGACTCTATGTCCTCTGCCCGGCTCATAAATTTCTCAGCGGTCATAATCATGTCGGTATTCATGTCGGTTACCTGCATGCCGCATGATTCTATCAGATACATGGTTTCGACAAGCGATAGCTGAAGGCGTTTGTCATCGAGCTTCTTTCCGTAAAAGAAATTGTTGTACAAATAATGGGCTGTCTCCTCATCCCAAACAAGAACCCTGTCCTCCAGAAGAGTTGCCACCTGGACGTCTGTTTTTGTCTCCAGCATTTGTTCCGATTCTTTACCTTCCCGCAGCTTTATTCTCCGGACGCCGTAGAATGTGAGCTCGCTCTCCTCATCGACTATGCCAAGTATCAGGTGCTTCCGCATGTTCTCAGCCGTGTGCATATGCTCCATTATCTCGCTCAGCTTGAGGGGCATCCTTTCGGATATTACATGTATGAAATACTTCGCCGGCGTCTCCCCTGGCTTCCCCCCTCTTGGATATACGCGAAAGTCCGTGACGCTCGGCTGCACATAGTAGCCCCTTTCCTTCAGGTCCTTGTAGACGATATACTTGACTTCAAATAGCTGGCTTACTCCAGCAGCCGCCTCCATATACTCCCTGAAGCTGAAGGTATGCCCTGGATTTTCATCAGGCGCGATTGTTATCTGTCCCCTCTCAAGGATGTATGCCGCCTCTTCAAGAGATAGTACAAGCTTACCGTCCTTTATGCGACCGTATTTGCCTGCTATCCCCTCATTTGCTGCCTCTTCCTCTTCTGCGAATACATTTTCTCCTTTCAATACACATTTCATCGCTTGCGCCTCAACCGAAAACCGAATATGCAGTATGCAGATATGAAACAAATAGTTGTGCATACTGATAATTGTGCGGTCGTCTTGCAGAATCTCTGATCCTGCGAAATATCTGTGGAAGCAGAGCTTCCACATATCCCGCGAACTCTTTGAGTTTGCAAGACGGTGTGGAGCAAAGCTCCACGAGTCTTGCGAAATTTTCAATTTTGCAAGACAGTCAAACTGAAAGTTCGACAGGTATATAAAATATTCCAGATGTACGTTCCTTCCAACTTTATATGCCCTATTAAGGTACACCTGCATATTAAAAGCAAGACATAATAACTATTACGCACGTTAAATAGCCTAACGCTAAGTGGCCTAATGCCGGACACTCATATGGCACCTTAAACAGCCTAACACTTGTATGCCGAAAAATATGGTTACAGATGCATAATAACGTACACGTTCCCCCTCAGCTGCATGATGACCACCTATTCGGAGCATAAAACCTGAGGAAAAGAGGATGAGCGAAGATAAAAGATCTGAATTCGACAGAATAGCGGACAAGATACAGCAGCAGATAATCGAGGATGAAAAGAAGATATTTTCAGCAAAGGTCATAGTAGAGTATAATAATCCACATAACATATACAGGATGGTTGACTTTGACTCCCACTCGGTCCTAACCGGTTCATGCGGCGATACTATGGAATTCTACATAAGGTTGAAAGGCGATACCGTTTCAGATCTCTCATTCATGACTGATGGGTGCGGCGCAACCGTAGCCTGTGGAAGCATACTCACCAGGATGGTTGAAGGGGTGACGATAGAAGAAGCCAGGAAAGTGACCAGCAGTGACCTCATAGAGACGCTTGAAGGTCTGCCGGATGAGAATCTTCACTGCGCAAATCTTGCCGTCAACGCTCTGAGGACGGCTCTTAATGGATGTGAGGGTGGAGCTTAAATTCAATTTTTTGAGCATCATATACCCCATACACCCGGACCTTCCTGTGAATGAAATAACCATCATATTAATTCGTTAGAATTCACCATGCCCGATACATAATCATTTTAGCCTGTTTCTAACAACTTGGCTTTGCCAGTGCAATCCATAAAATCGACATATTTATTATGTTCTAGGATTACTATGACGTGATACTTCTAGGGTTACCGTGGTATGATACCAGGTCATTCTAGGACCATTTGCTAGTAGCTGTAATAGCGCAACATGTAATAGCGTAACACGTAACACCATAACTCATAACTACATGAACATGGCTGGGGGAACTGTTGTGATTAAATCAAACATAAAGTTGGTCACCGGGAGGCTCATAGAGCAGGGAGTTCTGCTTGAGGATAAGATGTCTGAAGCCTACAGAGATGTCGTCGCAGTATGCGAGATGAATGGGAAAGACATGAATGAATACAATGTAAAGAGTAACGTCAGGGTCAAATCAGAGTTTGGAGAGGTAGTGGTCAAGGCAAAGCGGAATGATGAGAACCCACCCAGTATGGTATTCATTCCCATGGGGCCGTGGGCTAATGCTGTCATTGGCCCAAATACTGGAGGGTGTGGAATGCCCCAGTTCAAGGGTATTGACGTTGAGGTGAAAGCAACAAAAGACAAGGTATTGATAGTGGAGGACCTCATGAAAACCTATATGGGGGGAGTGGATTGAATCCTGATTCAACTATTGTAACAGATGTTGTCTGCCCGCTGTGCGGCTCTCTATGTGACGATATAACTGTGCGCATCGAGAACGGAAAGATCGTGGAAGTGCGTGATGCGTGCGATATGGGAGAGAGCAAGATACTAGGGCACGACAGAATAAAATCACCCATGATACGCGAGAAGGGTGAGCTTAAGGAAGTTTCATATGAAAAAGCTGTCAAAAAGTCTGCTGAAATACTGGCAAAATCCAAAAGACCTCTTCTGTACGGCTGGAGCTCAACCACTTGTGAGGCACACGAAAAGGGTATAAAGCTGGCTGCTGAAGTTGGAGGAATTGTTGATAACACGGCAACGGTATGCCATGGACCCTCGGTGATAGCCATCCAGACGGTCGGTCTGCCCAGCTGCACACTCGGACAGATAAAGAACCGTGCTGACCTCATAGTATACTGGGGCTCAAACCAATCGCAAGCACATCCGCGCCACATGAGTCGGTATTCAAGTTTCATCAGAGGATTCTTCAGAGAAGAGGGGCGCAAGGCAAAATACGTGGTGGTTATCGACGTACGCGATACCACTACCACGAATGTGGCTGATGAGTTCATCAAAGTAGAGCCGGGACATGACTACAAGCTGCTTTCGGCTCTGCGCGCCGTGCTGGCAGACAAGGCAGATGTTCTGCCCGATGATGTTGGCGGCGTGCCAAAGGATGCCATCATGAATCTCGCCGAGAGGATGAAGAAAGCCGAATTCGGTGTCATATTCTTCGGTATGGGATTAACACAGTCCAGAAGCAGGTACAACAACGTTGTAAACGCAATAGCACTTACAAGAGAATTGAACCAGTTCACGAAATTCGTGATCATGCCCATGAGGGGGCACTACAATGTGACGGGTTTCGGTCAGGTTCTGACATGGGAAACAGGGTATCCATATGCAGTGGACCTCTCACGCGGATACGCCTGGTATAATCCCGGCGAGACCACTTCAACCGACGTGTTGAACAGAGGAGAGTGTGATTCGGCGTTAATAATAGCCAGCGACCCGGGTGCCCACTTCCCAGGCAAGTCACTGAAACATCTCTCGAAGATACCTGTCATACAGGTAGACCCGTACCACAATCCGACAACCGAGTTTGCTGACGTGGTGATACCAAGCGCAGTAGCAGGAATCGAGGCAGAAGGGTGCGCCTACCGTATGGATAACGTGCCGATAATGGTGCGGAAACTAATCGACTCCGAGTACAAGAGCGATGAGGAAATTATTGATGATGTCCTGAACAAGGTGATGGAAATTAGAGGTGGCAAGTAGGTCCTTGGAGGTGAATCGCGATGGCAGATATGATAATAAAAAATGGAACTGTGTACGACCCTTTGAACAACATACCGGGGGAGAAAAAGGACATCTGCATCAAAGATGGTAAGGTCACCGATAAAATCAAGGAGAAAGATGCCACCGTCATAGATGCAAAGGGAAAGACGGTCATGCCCGGTGGTGTTGAGATACATGCACACATAGCAGGCGCCAAAGTCAATGCAGGCAGACTGATGCGGCCCGAAGATGCGTGGATGGGTAAAGTGCCAAAAGGTAAGCTTACCCGTGCAGAATCAGGGAGCTCGATATTCAACGTATATGCAACAGGCTACAAGTACGCTAGAATGGGGTACACAACACTATTCGAGGCTGCTGTGCCTCCGCTTCTGGCAAGACATACTCACGAGGAGCTTGAGGAAATACCGATAGCTGACAAAGGTGCATATGTTCTCATGGATAATAACTGGCTTGGTATGGAGTACATAAAAAATGGGGAAATCGACAAACTGGCAGCACTCTCAGCATGGTTCCTGAAGGCAACCAAATGCATGGTTCTCAAGTTCGTGAACCCTGGAGGCAATGAAGCATGGGGGTGGGGCAAAAATCTCATTGAGGTAAATGAGCATACTCCACACTTTGAGGTTACCCCAGCCGAAATACTGAATGCATTCGCAGAAGTTAACGAGCGGTTGGGACTTCCGCACTCGATACACGTACACTGCAATAACCTTGGGCATCCAGGCAACGTAGGTACTACAATTGATACGTTCAACGCAGTTAAGGATATAAAACCTGGAAGGAGCGATCGTAAGGCAATATTACACGCAACCCACGCGCAGTTCCACGCATACGGCGGTTCAAACTGGAAGGATGTTGAATCAGAATCCAAGGTAATCGTGGACTATATCAACAGCAACGATCACGTCACCATTGATATGGGGCAGCTGATGTTCGGCGACACCACTACGATGACCGCGGATGGGGCAATGGAATATGACCTGCACAAGCTCTCGCGAAGAAAGTGGATTAACTGTGATGTGGAACTTGAAACGGGTTCCGGCATCATACCGGTGCGCTACTCACCAAAAGTCGCTGTCAACACCGTACAGTGGGCAATTGGACTGGAACTGGCATTGTTGATCAAAGATAAGACAAAGATCGCACTCACAACAGACCACCCCAACGCGGCTCCGTTCACCAAGTACCCCGAGATCATAGCACTGCTGATGAGCAGTACGATGCGCGATGGCATGATGAAGGGTGTGCACGAATCAATAAAGAGAACTCTGCTCCCATCGGAGTGCGCAGGAATCGAGTTGACTCTGGAGGATATTGCAAAGATCACGCGCGGAACGCAGGCAAAGCTCCTGAACTTCGTGGAACTCGGTAAGGGGCATCTGGCACCCGGTGCTGATGGAGATGTTGCAGTATATGACATAGACCCGGACAAACTTGACGGGTCCAGGAATCCTGACCAGATAATAAACGCATTCCGAAAGGCTATATACACCATAAAGGGTGGAGAGATCGTGGTCAAGGATGGTGAGGTTGTGGCAACGCCAATGGGCAGGACATTCATAGCCAACCCAGAGATCGATGAAAGTCTGAACAAGGCAATGCTGGAAGATCTCACCGAGAAATTTGTACACTATTATTCCGTGAATATGGCAAACTATCCAGTGCAGTCGAGGTACCTGAGAAATCCATTTGAGATTCCTCTGAAACCCTCCAAGGAGGTGGCCTAAAAATGGCTATGACAATTACGCTCAAGCTGAAAGAAGCGATCATGGTGCCAATCGAGGCGGACAGCGCAACACCAGACAACTTTGCAGGCAATGCAGAAAAAGACATTAAGGCAATAAAAGTCTGGCACGGCAACACGGAAGTGGCTCTGGACAGGCTCTTCGACGTGAATGTCAATGGAAATGCAGACAAGCCCGCCGATGTTAAAATTATATTCGACGGCGATATGTCGCGCGTCAAGCACATCGGCGAGGGAATGACCGACGGGGAGATTGTCGTTAACGGTGACGTGGACATGCATGCAGGTGCATTGATGGAGGGCGGCAAGATAACTGTGAAAGGTAATGCCGATGGATGGGCCGGACGCAACATGAAGGGGGGCGAACTTATAA
Organism: Methanobacteriota archaeon; assembly: GCA_030605385.1. Lineage (GTDB taxonomy): Archaea > Halobacteriota > Syntropharchaeia > JAUWIL01 > JAUWIL01 > JAUWIL01. The sequence goes on along the minus strand of JAUWIL010000025.1, from coordinate 9,703 downwards.
TTGAAGGTAATGCCGGCCATTATGTCGGCTCTGGCTACCGCGGTGAGGCCAGAGGCATGAGGGGAGGTAAGATAACGGTCAACGGCGATGCAGGAGATTATGTTGGCAATCAGCTTGCAGAAGGCGAAATCTGCATCAACGGCAACGCAGGGCTCATGCCTGGGCTGGATATGAGGGGGGGCAAGATAATTATAGATGGCAGTGCTGCGCTGCCCGGCGCAGGAATGCTGAAGGGCACAGTGATTGTGAAAGGTGATAACATCGAAATGATGCCAACCTTCGGTGCAGACGGTACCGAAACCGTTGACGGCGTCGAGATGAAGAAGTTTGTCGGCGATCTTGCAGTGCGCGGTAGGGGTAAGGGTACCCTGTACGTGAAGTGAGACCGGCTGCAGCTAAAATCCAACAGTAAGATGCGCACCCAGCAGTTCATCAGCAACTGCCAATGCGCACTACAATCTATTTTATCCATTTTTGTCTTCTTTTTTATTCCCTCGCGTCTTCTGAGCCTACAGAACTTATAACCTACAGCCCCAGCAGCTTATAGATTCTGCCGAGATCAATGTGTTCCCTTAGCATGTCAGCAAGCTCGTCGAATGGATCCGCATCGGCTCTGCAACCAAGTTCTTTATGCGCTTCCCGTAACTGTGCCTGTTTAGGGTCATGCTTGATGTCGGGCTCAGCCTTATTTCTGGTCAGGTATCTGATTACTGCCTTCCTCATGTTAACATTGCCGAACAGCCCATGGAGATAGGTGCCAATTACAAGCCCGTTATCGCTCATGAAGCCGTCGTCCTCAAAAGGTATGAGCATCTCGGTGTGTCCTGATGCCGTTACCCTGCTGCGCCCCATATGTATCTCATATCCTGTTATAATGTCGCCTCTGATAGAATCTAAAATCGGGCTGCTCCCAGTCACCCGCTTTGTTACCTGACGCGTATCCTTCTCGTATTTCTCAAAGGTCGTCACGATTGGCAGGAGTCCCAGCCCCTTCTCTGTCGAAGTATTTTCAACTCCATTATCCACAATCTCCTCTCCAAGCATCTGATATCCGCCGCATATGCCGATTACGGGCACTCCTTCCGCCGACATGCTGATCAGCTTATCATCCATTCCGTGGCTTTTAAGTTCTCTCAGATCTCCGATCGTATTCTTCGTGCCTGGTAGTATTATGATGTCTGCACCGTCGAGTGCGTGCGGTTCATCCACGTCAACATATTCTACCAGCACTCCCGGCACTTCTTCAAGAGGTTCAAAGTCAGTAAAATTGGATATCCGCGGAAGCCTTACGACTGCCACCCTTAAAGCGGCTTCATGTTTATTCTTGTCTCCTATTGATACCGAATCCTCTGACGGGATTCTCAAGCGCCTGTACGGCAGCACGCCCAGCACCGGCACATCGGTAAGTCTCTCAATGTCATCCGGACCCGAGCCCAGCAGCTCAATGTCTCCCCTGAATTTGTTGATCAGAATTCCCTTCACAAGCCTGCGCTCCTCTTCCGGAAGCAGCATGATCGTGCCGTAGATGCTGGCGAAAACTCCGCCGCGCTCTATATCCCCCACAAGAAGTACCGGCGCATTAACAAGGCGGGCGGCATACATGTTGGATATGTCCCGCCCATACAGGTTTATCTCCGCAGGAGAGCCTGCACCCTCCATTATTATAAAATCATACTTGCTGCCGAGGCGCTCCAGCGCACCTTTCACCACCTCCTTCATTTCATCGGCCAGTGTGTCGTAGTACTCATCTGCATTCAGGTCAATGTAAGGCTTTCCCAGCACCACAACCTGTGATCTGCTGTCGCCCATCGGCTTCAAAAGTATCGGATTCATGTCCGCCGCCGGCTCCGCACGGGCAGCCCATGCCTGCACTGCCTGAGCCATGCCGATCTCTGCTCCATCCCGCGTGACCCATGAGTTGAGGCTCATGTTCTGGGCTTTGAACGGCGCCACCCTGTACCCCTCATCCGAGAGTATCCTACACAGCCCTGCTGCGATAACGCTCTTACCTGCATGAGATGCCGTGCCCTGTACCATGAGGTGTCTGGCAGTTCTGGCGTTTCTATCTGTCATTATATCACAGCAGCACTTTACTACTCAAATTCTACTCTAATGTTTTTGTTGTAGATATAACCATGAAAGCGGTACAGTTGTTGCATTGGCAGTCACATATCTTATAAAGCGAAGAAAATAATCATCAAGCAATGATTAAGCTTTTCGATGTGAATGCCAACATTTTCACGTTTAGCTCCTTCTCTGCATTCGTTTGCAAGCTCCGCTCGATACACAATATTGACGTTATGAGAGGGGGTGCACCATTACCAACAAACGGCAATCTTTATCCGAATGAGCGTCAGCAATCTCAGCTATCTTCACCATACACATGCTTTCGGTGTCCTACGGTCAGCAGATAGACAGTTCCACTTTCATCGTCAATCGTGAGGTCTTTAGATCAGGAAGCTTATCTGAAGCTCTTTGCCTTGTCTCAAGATCGAGCTTCTTGAAGTCTTTTTCGAAACGAGGTAATGTTATGAGATTATAGCTCACCCTTGGATTTAAGCTCATCAAAGAACTCCTCTAGCGGTCTCCCTTTCCTTTCTTTCATCTCTTTTTCTGCCTCGTCTATGGCTTCAATCAAGTCTCTATCGCCCATAATGTCAAAAGTCTCAAGTAATTCCTCTAGCAGGTTCTTTGTGTCTGCAAGCAGTTCACGATCTTCTTTGCTCATCATATGATGAGTGGCTTCTGCAGCGTCCATACGCTTTTTTATTATGACTCTCATCACCTAAAAATATAGTTGTCTGTCCCGTAGAATAATAACAGCGGATAATAGCAAATCTGCAGAAAACAAGGAATAAGTAAATCTATAGCGCAACCTCCAGTCTGTGATACAAGCGAGTTTGGTATATTTACCATCCTATGCCGCCAGCTCTTTTTTTCCAATCCTATCAGCAGACGCGGGCGAAACTCTATCTGGCTTCAATGGTCGTTTACAATTTTTAACTGTGCATCCATCCACACATGAGTAGCAGCGCATACATTCCCCGGGCGGTACGTCCGAGCGCCCTTTCATCTTCGTCTCTCCTGCCACATCAATACCCATTGGGCAGATTTCAGTGCACCTGCCGCACTCAATACAGCCATCAAGGTCTATGTGCACCCTGCTCCACTTCATGCTGAGCCGGTCAACAATCGACAAGAACGCTCCCATAGGGCAGTAGTATTTGCAGAATGCGCGCGTATCATATATCACCGCCATGAGTATGAGGACTAGCAGTATTCCCATCGGTGCATACAGCCACGGCGAAATGCCGCCGCTCTCTAAAAGATATGCTTCAAACCTGTAGACTGCGCCGGCAGGGCATATGTCGCACCATATCGGGCGCTGGAATACGAATGCCGCCATGGTGAAGCCCAGCAGCACGGCGTACTTGATATTTCTGTCTGCCAGGAAGGGAGTCATAGTTCGCTTTGACTGCGCACTCCGCACGCTCCCGGCTATGTCAAGTATGGTTCCAAACGGACAGATCCAGCCGCAGAACAGGCGCCCGAAAACAAGGGTGAAGACTATGATGCCACCAAGGATTATCAGGACTGCCTGTATTTTTGGACCTGTGCCTGCACTCAGCCATATGAAAAATGACTGTAGGTGGTAGAACGGGCAGATGAAGCTGAAATAGCCTCTATCCGAGCCTGAAAGCGATAGTTTTAATGCGCCAACGCCCAGCAACGCTACAGCCAGTATGATAAACTGGATAGCCCTGCGCAGTGTCTGTCTATCCTGACCTTTTATCATTACGATGCCCCGGAGTAATGACGTGTATGGGCATATTTATCTGATTACACACGTTATAAAATATTACTTCCTGCTTAGCAGTTCCAGATATGATTCTCGTATCGAGTCTTCTTCGCTAAAGCCAAGTCTGTTCAGCAGGGCTATTAATCCGGCGCGCCTTTCATCGAAGTTTTCCTCATCGGCACCGCACTCAAGTTCCATGAATAAGCCGAGACCTTCAACCACGTCAATTGATGGTGTATAATCGCCCAGCCCGTATCTCCTGCGGGTCTTGACCACACTGCCAGATGGAGTATAGCCAAGTGATGTTAGAAGAAGGTGCATAGAATCTGGGTCATCAATACTGATTGCTATTTCCTCACGCGACTTTGTAGTACCATCAAGCTTGGCACCCTTGTATGTAATAGTGGGGCAGGAATCTGCCTTACCTCCACTCACCTTACCTCCACTTGTTATGATTGTCCTGCGCATTCTCAGCGCCTCATCCGTGATGCGGAAATCACGGTCGGGCGCATTATAGTACTGGTCAACCTGCCGTTCGACCTGCACCAGCCGTGCGCCAATCTCCTCGAGCTTCGATTCGAGTGCGTCCGTATCCTCGATATGTACCTTTACCTCTACTTCTATCATATGTACACCCATTATATATACACCCGAATGTTACGAATGTTAGAGTAGGAACAAATGAACTGGAATACATGACGAATGCGAAGCATTCGGTTCATCCCTCCGTCAACTGCTCTGCCATCATCATAAAGTACTTCACCCTGCAGCTGTGCTCTGCCATGGCGGTTGCTATGAAGGCTTCCTCCAGAATTTTGCCCACTGCAAAAGTTCCGTGACCTTTGACTATCACCGACTTGTGGTCCTTCAGCGCCGTTGAGACATTTTCTGCCAGCTCGGAAGTGCCTATGCCGCCTTTCACGATCGGTATTTCATGAAGGAAGTACTGCCCTTCGCTGTCAACGGGTTCGATGGTCTCGCCAGTACTGCTCAGAAGGGACATGATCACAGAGTGCGGGCAGTGAGCGTGTATTACCGCTAGGGCTGATGTGCGCCCGTAGATCATGCGGTGCACAACGCTCTCCGAGGATGCAATGAGGTCAAAGCTGCCTTTTTTGGATATGTCCACCTCTACAATGTCCGTCTCTTTTATCTCGTCCAGCATGCTGCCGCTTCTGGTTATAAGCATTCTGTCCCCAACGCGCACGCTGATGTTGCCAAAGTGCGAACTTACGAAGCCGCCCTCAACAAGCTTCCTGCCGAATTTGCTTAGCTCTCTCCACATTGAATCTGAACCGCCTGCTGGGTCAATGATATCCAAAGTGATGACCGTATGACAATCAATGGTGTGATAACGCGCTACATGTCTAAAATGTTTTCCCAATGATCTATTGTCAGCAAAGACCTGAGTGGGTAGACTCTGCAGCCCTGAACCAGAAATAAACATTATGCAAAAAAAATAATAGTAGTGCGCTGAACTAGAGGTAATCATAAGGCAATCATAAGGCACATAATAACATATTAACGCAGTAACATATTAACGACGCAGTAACATATTAACGCACTAACGCCAAACTAGCGCCAATAACCATTAATTGCAAGTTACAAGTAGAAGTTGTGAGTTTTCAGAATCAACCAAAATAGTCTGGCAGGCTGGATGGGGTAAATATGGCTGCAAAGCGCACCAAATACGGTATTGTAGGCGAGAAAGATATTGATAAAGGTCTAACTACGGATGTGTACTTCCTTCGCGCCGAGGAGATCCTGAAAAAGCGCAAGATAAACCCCAACGTGGTTGCGGACGTCACCACATCGGGTGGAGACTGGGGCGTACTGTCAGGTATCTGGGATGTGGCTGCACTCCTCGAGGGCAAGAATATAAATGTGTATGCCATGGAAGAAGGGAGCATATTCTACCCGCTCGAGCCGGTAATGTTCATAGAAGGGGAGTACCTGGAATTTGCCCGTTATGAGACGGGGCTTCTGGGATTTATATGTCACCAGAGCGGTATAGCCAGCAAGGCGGCGCGTATCAGGCTAGCCGCAGGTGATGTGCCTGTGATGTCGTTCGGGACTCGCAGGCAGCATCCTGCCCTTGCAGCCGTGATAGAGCGCTCTGCCTACATCGGCGGGATGGACGGTGTCAGCAATGTTGCAGCAGCCGAACAGCTCGGACTGGATGCCATGGGTACCATGCCTCATTCACTGATAATATGCATGCAGGATCAGGCAGAGGCTTTCAGGGCGTTTGATGAGATTGTAGATAAAAATGTTCCGCGCGTCTGCCTGTGCGACACATATTATGATGAGAAGGAGGAAGTGCTTCTGGCAGTGGATGCTCTTGGGAAGAAACTTGACTCCGTAAGACTCGATACGCCGTCCTCACGAAGAGGGGATATGAGAAAAATTATCCATGAAGTGAGGTGGGAGCTTGACATACGAGGCTATGATAACATAGGCATATTTGTATCAGGAGGAGTTGATGTCGACGAGATAATACGGCTGCGGGATCTGGTTGACGGGTTTGGTGTTGGCACAAGCGTGGCAAGCGCCGCCACCATAGATTTTGCTCTGGATATTGTCGAAATCAAGGGTAAGCCCTGTGCAAAGCGCGGCAAGTATGGGGGACGCAAGCAGGTATACCGCAATCCTGAGACCCTTGAAGGCGAGATAGCTCCCTGGAACTCCGAAGCGCCCAATGGTATGAAAGAAATGCTCACCCCACTTATTCAGGATGGGGAGATAGTTAGAGAGATGAAAAGCCTGAATGAAACTCGCGATTACGTACTGCAGCAGCTGGAGATACTTGCAGATAGAGAAGGAATCTAAAATCAATAGACCCTAAAATCAATATAGGGACTTTTACAAAGTTCGAAGACTTTTACACAAAGACTCTTACAGAGCTCCAAACAGATCCTTGAAGAGGTCCCATGAACCCCTCACGATCATCTCGGTCTTGCAGTCTTTTATGTTCCTGCTGCCTGATGATACGTCTACGAACAGGTTGCGCATACGCTCATCCTTGGCTGAAACCTTGACAAAGCTCTCATTGAGACCGCCGAAAATCAGTCTGCTGATGTTCAAGAACGTCTTTAAGTCCCCTCCAAAATCCTTCCTCCATGCCTTCTGGTACGCAGAAAGATGCTTCTTCGTGAAGTTTCCTGCATTCACAGCTGAAACCATTGTATGGGCGGCATGTTCGCCGCTGCGCATTGCATAGTATATGCCCTCTCCGCTGAACGGATTGACAAAACCCGCTGCATCCCCGCACAGCAGGATGCGGTTTGCATACGTTCTTCGCAATGTCCTTGCATACGGCATGGTCCAGCCAACGCAGTGCTCGGGGCTCAAATCATTGGGTATAACTCTATATGATTTCAGCATCTGGAAATACGCTCTTAAAACATCCATAAGATTAAACCTCATCTTTGAGTGCAGGCACACCACACCGATATTGAGATTCTCCTTCTTGGGGTGCACCCAGCCGTATCCATGAATCCCTGAAAAAGAAACGTGTATGTGACTGTATCTTTCCTCTGTAAAATACCTGTCCAGTATGTCGCTTCCAACCCGAAACTCCTTTACAAGGCACATTCCTGTATGGCTGCGCCCCCATCCGGTAAACAGTCCAGAGCTGCGCGCAACACTGCTTCGGGCGCCGTCAGCCCCTATTACCGCCTCAGCCCGGATATTTCTGTCATCCAGAACTATCTCCACCCCCTTGCCAATCCTGATCTCATTAACCTTCGCGGGAGCGTGGAAATCGGCGCCAGATTCAATTGCAATGTTCAGCAAACCATAATCAAACCGTTCCCTGAGTACCGATGCATTGATTGGCTTGTCCCTCCTTATCTTCGCAACATACTGCCCTGAGGGTGAATGTATGAACATTCCGTAATCATAGCTGTCAATCAAATCGCCGTGGTCAAGTATGTAAGGAAAACTATCAATGACCCGTGGAGTTATCCATCCCGAGCATGGCTTGGGTCTCGGGAAGCGCTCCTTGTCAAGAAGCAGCACATTTACTCCATTCTCGGCCAGAAATTTTGCGGCTGTTGATCCGGCAGGTCCCGCACCAACCACCACGACGTCATATTTATTCGGCATTACGGTTCCGCCCTAGTATACTCAATGCATCCAGCCAATATATGCTCTTTGAGTGTAGTATGTATAAATAAAAAGCTTATGTATGGATTTGATGTGCAGCCTATTTATATAAGGGATGCCATAAGAGGTGCCTATTTGTGGAAAAATGGGCTGAAAGTGCCGCAGTAAACTGTTTTCACAAACCCAGAGCCAAAGCCCTAATACCAGTAAATATAAATAGCAAGCCAAAAACTATCAAGCCAAAAACGGTAAAACAAAAATCTGCTACCTAATCTGGTGGAGTATGCAAATGGCAACAATATCAAGGTATAACCCGATCGTATCACCGATGAAAGATCATAATGCATTCATCGAAGGAGTTATGGAGTATATTCAAAATGAGGTTGATGCCGATACGCGCGTGGAAAGTCCAATATCGGGCGGTGTGGATAGTAGTGTAGTAACCAAACTCGTACACAGGGCTATCGGCGATCTGACTTACGGCACCCATATTGATACGGGATTCATGCGCATCATGAAGAGACGTGAGGAGTCCGAAATTGTTTCAGGGTGCTTCCCTGATATTAAAAATTTCGGGGTGGTGGATGCGCGGGATTTCTTCTACAAAAACGTGATGGGTGTGCAGGATGCCGAGGATAAACGCAAGGCATTCATACAGTGCTACATTACGACCCTCAACAACGAGATGAAAAAGCACGGCTGCAAGATAATATCACAGGGTACCATCAAACCCGATATCATTGAGACTGATGGACATGTTAAAAGCCAGCATAATGTGAATATCAATTTCGAGGGTATCGAGAAACAGATAGAGCCGCTTGCCGGACTCTACAAGCATGAGGTCAGAGCTGTTGCAAAAGCACTCGGGTTAAAAGAGGAAGCGTACCTCAGGCAGCCGTTCCCGGGACCAGGGCTGTCAGTGCGCACCGTGGGAGTCATAACGCCCGAGAAACTAATGGTTGAAAAACAGGTGAACGACATTGTTGAACAGACTCTGAACAAATACATGATGAAAGAATATGGAGTGGCAATGTACTTCGATCCGACCACTGGCGAGCAGATACCATTTCAAGGGTTCGCGGCAACTTTTGATAACAGGCAAAAAGAAGCACCGGATAAAGCCATTGACCATGTTAACCGCCTGTTAAGCGATGCGGGGTTTGCTGATGCCGGGTCAGTGTTGAAACTGAATATCAAAGCGACAGGTGTGACAAATGGGAAGCGCAGGTATGCGCCCATACTCTGCATAGCACTGCGGGACGAGGTACCATATGATGTCCTGGTGCGCATCGGCAAAGAAGTGCCGCTGGCCAACAGATGTTCGCGTGCGCTAATCCAGATAGAAAGTGTTGACAATCCTTTCGAGAAGGATTACCTGGTGAGTATACGTATCGTGCGCAGCACCGATGCTATTACTGCCGTGCCCATGGACGTGCCACTTGACGCCCTCAACCATGCTGGTGAATGGATAATCGGCGAGACGAATAAAGTGGGCGCGGTTTATTATGATATTACCCCCAAACCGCCGGCAACAATAGAGTATGAGTGAATGAACACATGTCTGAAACACTGCGTGTTTCATACGGTTGCGGAACTGCGTTCCGCAAACATGTTTAAAAATCTTTGATTTTTAAACGGTTGCAAAATCTTCGATTTTGCAAACATGTATGGAAGCTCCGCTTCCATACGGTTACAGAGCCCCGCTCTGTAAACATGTCTGAAAAGCTTCGCTTTTCATACTGTTGCAAAAGTTCGTTTTGCAAACATGTCCGAAACGCTCTGCGTTTCGTACGGTTG
>JAUWIL010000011.1 GCA_030605385.1 Methanobacteriota archaeon | reverse complement strand
CTTGTATCGTTTGTTTTTAAAGCCCGATCGTTTTACGAAGACTACAAGAACAAAATATTTACTTATGGTATGAGACCGGCGCAATGGTCATACTGGCAGGGCCTTCGGCGCGCAGTCTGGATGAGGATGATATTAAAACCCTCAAGAGCATAATGCAGGATATCGAGTCTGAGGGATATGAGTTCGTTATCATTGATTCCGCGCCCGGTGTGGATAGGAGTATATTCCCGATACTCGATGTCAGCGATGAGATTCTGATAGTGACCAACCCCGAGATACCTGCCGTCACGGACGCCAAGCGCATTCTCAGCATTGTCAAAAGAGAGGGTACCGACGTGGTGGGTATCGAGTTGAACCGGGTGAGTGGCAAGAGACACGAGCTGTCTGTTGTGGAGGTAGAGTCTATATGTGACTGTTCTGTTATCACCACCATAAGAGAGAGTGTGAAGGTTCAGAGAAGTATAGCTGTCGGCCGCCCGATAGTCCTCACCAGCCCGTTTTGTTCCCCTGCTGTGAACTTCAAGAAGATGGCTGCAGGCATTGCAGGGGAAACGTACTCTCCGCGTCTGTCAGATATGATAAGGTGGTATATTACGTATGTTTCAGGTGCACCTTATGAAGTTGGTTCAACTGCCGCAGGTGGTGGAGATGCTGCATCCGGGGATGGTACTTCAAAAGCCCCGGGCGCCGGGGCACCAGTCATCTCGGTAAGGGTGCGACCAAGGAGACGGGGCAGAGCCAACGTAAGAGAGCTGGCACAATATGCCGAGAAGCTGTCAAAAGAGACTGTCGAGCAGTATGTTCGTGACATAGAGATAGAGGCAATAAAGCGCGATGAGAAGGGGCGCATTGAACTCGAGGGGGCACTGAAGAGAATTGGGGGCATTCTGTCCACCCTTGATGAGCGCTATAATCAGGGCATAATATCTGATGAAATGCACTCCGAGATCAAGGGCAAACTTGTGAGCTATATCAAGGACCGCCACAATGATGGTGTTATCCCGTATGATGTGTTCAAAGAACTGATGGTGAAGGTTGGTGTGGCTGTCGGGGAGGGATTGGCAGATGAGGCGCAAACACCCGAAGCCGCAGATTCAGAGCGCGAAAGCCCTGCTGATGAATTGGATGCTGTAATTAAAAAGACGAAAATGATGCTTGAAGTTCTCAAGAAACAGTATGAAAAGGGTACAATCTCCGAGAACACCTATAAAGAACTAAAAGAGAAGAATGAGGGGAGGCTCAGAGAACTGAATGAATGATTGGATTGCATATCCATTTCTTTGGCCCGCCTGTTACATAAGCCAATGCAGGAGCGGTTATCATGAGTGTTGATAATACGGATATTGTTAATACCATTATTGGCAGTTTGATTGCTGGCACAGCCCCATTATTGGCAGTTTGATTGCTGGCACAGCCAGCCCTACTCTTGATTCCACGAATGTCACCATATACTCTTGATTCCACGAATGTCACCATATCTCCATAGTAACGCGACAATGCTGACCCCGCATTTTACCAGTACATGCTTAAATACTTATATACCCCATTCCCATTCGTCAAGATTGAGGTTTATATTAAATTGCGGCTGCTGTTCGAGCTTTCAGGTGAGCATGAACTGCTCCCAAGGGCAGAGGTTTTAGCATGTCTAGAGGCTTTTGGTGTGCAGCATAGAGAGTTCTTATTTGAGTTTCCGCTGATGTTGATTGACTCTGATAATATAGGGCTTCCAACTATTTCGCGCATCTCACGCAGACTTGGTATGACGCATTTCATATCCGAGGTCTTTGGAGCCGTGGACATTGACCGTCACAATGCTGGTGATTTCGCAAAATTGGATATTTTGCAATATATCTTGCAAAAGCAAGGCTTTTGCGAGACACGTGGGGGCTCTGCTGTGTGGAACCCTCGCAGAATCGGGGATTCAATCGGGGATTCTGCAAGATATCTGGAGGCGAGGCTTCCAGAGATGCTTTGCTCCCCCAGATATTTAGAGAATTCTAACAATGCCATAGAGGTTTTAAGCTCCGGTGAATGCCGCATGCCGCCCTCATCGTATGTGTTGCGTGTCAACCGCGGCCAGCATAAGAGTATTGATACAGAGCAGATGGAGAGGGAACTCGGTGCTGTGATTTACGGGCAGCTGTCACCATACGGCTGGAGGGTTGATCCCAAAAAGCCTGATATAACGTTCAAGCTGGTATATGGAGAGAATAAGTGCTTCCTGTGCATAGTTCTTCATGAGATTGATAAAAAGCAGTTCAGCATGCGCAAACCTCACATGAGACCTTTCTTCCATCCCGGCGTTCTCATGCCGAAGTTTGCCAGAGTTGCGGTAAACCTCAGCAGGGTGGGTGAAGCTGACACTCTGCTTGATCCGTTCTGCGGCACGGGAGGATTGCTCATGGAGGGTGCGGCCTGCGGAGCAAACCTGATCGGATTTGACGTCAAGCGCAGGATGGTGCTGGGGGGGCGCGATAACTTCGAGTACTACGATGTGCCTGCATTTCTTTTCATTGGTGATGCGCACATAATCCCTCTGAAGAATGAGTCGATCGATGCTGTTGTTGCCGACCCACCTTATGGACGATCTGCAGCCATCGTTGCAGATTCTCAGGAAGAACTTTATGCTTCCGCCCTGTCAGAGATATTTCGCGTTCTGAGGTGTGGGGGCAGGGCGGTGGTACTATCAAGCTTGCCAATCGATTCTCTCGTGGAGAGTATTCCGCTTGCGGTGGAGGAAGAGTACTCATACAGAGTCCATAGAAGCCTGACGAGGCATATAACCGTGATGCGCAAGTCGTAGATGTTATAGAAGGGCGCAGCATAGAGTGAAAATATGTAGAGGAGTGCAGCATAGAGTGAAAATGCGCCGTAGATCTTGCGGAGCAAAGCTCCGCGAGACAACCAAATGCCATGCATTTGTTAAGTCTTGCGAAAGCGAAGCTTTCGCGAGACAGACGGACTACCGTCCGTCAAGTCTTGCGGAGCAAAGCTCCACGAGTCTCGCGAAATCGGAGATTCTGCCAAGACAACCGAAGGCTCTGCCTTCGTCAAGCTGCACATACTCCGCGCTTAACAGTAAATAGTGAATGATTTAAAATATAGGCGTCAGTAAATGTATAGCGTGTTTGAAAAACTACGTTTTTCAACCGTATGAAACGCAGAGCGTTTCAGACATGTTTGCGGAATCGGAGATTCCGCAACAGTACGAAAACCAAAGGTTTTCGGACATGTTTGCGGAACAAAGTTCCGCAACAGTCTAAAAGTTCCACTTTTAGACATGTTTGCAAAATCAAAGATTTTGCAACCGTCTAAAAAGCGTTGCTTTTTAGACATGTTTGCAAAACAAGGTTTTGCGACCGTTTAAAAATCAAAGATTTTTAAACATGTTTGTGGAACGTAGTTCACAACCGTATAAAACACGCAGTGTTTTAGACATGTATTACAACCGTGTGGTGTTCCAGTATCATGCTTAGGGTGACATTTCTCGGCACTGGGGGGTCGCTGCCGTCGCCGAACAGAAATCCTCCTGCAATCATGGTGAACCGTAAAGGAGAGGGGATTCTATTTGATTGCGGAGAGGGGACCCAGCGCCAGATGATGCTTGCGCGCACCGGTCTGATGAATGTCTCCACCATACTCATTACGCATTTCCATGCCGACCATTTTCTCGGAATGCCGGGCCTCATCCAGACCATGTCATTCCAGGATAGAAAAGACAGGCTGGAAATAATAGGTCCCGCAGAGATCGGTAAACTCGTCAAGGGCATGCTGTCCTACGGATACTTCAGGCTCGACTTTGATATAAAGGTGACAGAGGTGAATCCTGGAGATACTGTAAAGCGCAAAGAGTATGACATTACAGCTGTGGGGGTTGACCATAACGTGCCAGCCCTGGGATATGTGCTGCAGGAACACGAGCGCTTGGGCAGGTTCGACCGTGAAAAGGCAGTAGAACTGGATGTGCCTCCTGGCCCGCTGTTCGCAAAACTTCACAGGGGGGGGACTGTGATTGTGGATGGCAGAGAAGTTAAATCTGAAGAAGTGGTCGGGCCCCCGAGAAGTGGGCGCAAACTTGTGTACAGCGGAGATACAAGACCCTGTGATGCAATTCTTGATGCTAGCAGGGAGGCGGACCTGCTGATCCATGACGGCTCGTTCACGGAGGAGTTGAAAGATTGGGCAATCGAGTCCAAGCATTCAACGGCTTTTGAGGCTGCAACACTCGCAAGCAAGGCACATGCTAAGAGGCTGGTCCTGACTCATATCAGTTCGAGGTATTCGGCTGACGCCATGCCAATACTTGAAGAGGGCAGAAAGGTCTTCAGGAATGTAATTGTAGCCGATGATTTAATGACGCTTGAGGTGCCATATCCCGATAAAGTAGGCAATAAAGTAGATAAAAAGAATGAAAAGAGTGAGTAACATATGTCTGTTCGGCTTGTCGAACCTTCGGTTCTACTGGTCTCGCGGAACCAGAGATTCTGCAAAATCCAGTGGATTTTGACTGCCAGTTTTGGTGGTATAAAGTTACGGCGATATAAAGTCCCGGTGTTATAAAGTCATGGTGGCATAAATTACGGTGTTATAAAGTCATGGTGGTATGAAGTTATGGTAAATCCCAGCTATACAAAACCGGAAACTGCCTCGGCGCACAAGAAGGATGTGAAAAAAGATTTTGATGTATCAGTAATCACCATCAGCAGCTCAAGATTTGAATACGTGAAGCGCAACAAGAGCTTCGAAGATGCGTCGGGTGAGATGATAATTGACCTCCTGAAAGAGGCAGGACACCGCATTGCTTCATACGACCTTCTGCCTGATAACAGGGGAGTGATTTCTGAAAAGGTGCTGGAGATGATTCTTCGGGAAGATGTAGATGCCGTCATCACCAGCGGCGGCACCGGATTATCTCCGAGGGATGTGACCATAGAGGCAGTTAAACCGCTCTTGAGAAAGGAGATGCCAGGCTTCGGTGAGCTGTTCCGTATGAAGAGCATGGAGCAGATTGGAAGTGCAGTAGTGCTGTCAAGGGCTGCAGCAGGCGTGCTTGAGGGTAGTAGAAAAGGTATGGTGATATTCTGCCTCCCGGGTTCCCCAAATGCCGTCGAGCTTGCCATGAAGGAAATAATAATACCAGAGATTCCGCACATCATGCGGCATGTTAGAGAGTGAAAGCTCTGTTTGGGTCCTAAGTGCATTATGGCGGCTACCAAGTTATGGACTGGATTAAGATAAATGAGAACGAGGCTTGGACTGACTTTTTGCTACATGAATATACGTATAGAGATGATGTAAAGAGGAAATTGGATAATCTTGCAAAAGATTATTGGCACTCAAGCTTTGATTCTTTGGTTGAAACGTGCACTGCTGATTCCACTCGCATAAGCGAGATTATTTGTAAGGCTTTTAAGGTGGCTAGATGGGGGTTTTATGACGAATTGCGTAATATGTGTCCTGAATGGTATAAGGGAAAGTTGCAGTTGGACGTCCTATCCAATCTGAGAATTCCCCCAGGATTTAACGACTGGTACGATCGCTCTAAAAAAACTGGATTAATTCGTGAAATCGCTAAAGCATATGAGAATAATGACCCTTGTTTGGAGAGTAGGACAGGGAACGAGAGTAAAGAAAAAGTAAGGTGTCACCTTAATACATGTATCAAATTGTTTCAAAAAGATGTTGATTACTTAAAGGGCATCATTGTAATAAAAGTGCATAACTGTGATCGCTACTTAGTATGGGAAGGTTTCCACAGAACTACGATTCTAAACATATTAAACCTTAAGGGTAAGCTTAATCCTAAACAGCTACCGGATGTTTATTTTGCTGTCATAGAAGAGTCTAAATGAGGTGGAACTAATCCTTATCCCCCAGCGCATCCGCCAGCGCAGGCAGAAAAGCCCCCACATCTGTCACTATACCCACAGCCTGCGCGGTTCCTCTGTCCGTAAGCTTTGTAACCGCTGATGGATTGATGTCGACACATATCGTCTTAACCTTTGATAGCAGCAGGTTTCCAGCCGCTATGCTGTGCAGCATTGTGGCCGCCATTATAACCATATCCGCGCCCTGAAGCGCGTCCTTCATCGCATCCTTTGCCTCCATCGTATCGGTTATAACCTCGGGCAGCGGACCGTCATCCCTTATCGAGCCTGCCAGAACAAAGGGTATGCGGTTCTTGATGCACTCGTACATTATCCCGCCCTTGAGTGTACCCTGTTTTACCGCGTTTTCTATGGAGCCGCACGCCATTATCTTGCTGATTGCATATATGTGGTGCTTATGCCCCGAAGATGCGAGCTCCCCGTTCTCGATGTTCATTCCAAGTGACGTACCGTACAGATTGTACTCGATGTCGTGGACCGCCAGCGCATTGCCAGATAGAAGAACGTCCACATGCCCCCCGCGAATCATCTGCGCGAGTGCCGGTGACGCACCCGTGTGCACGACTGCCGGACCTGCCACTATCGCGATCCTTCCGCCCCTGGATCTGATTTGCCTCATTTCATCAGCTATCTGCTTTATGAGGTTTGCAGATGGTCTCTCTGGTGATGCCCCGCCGCCCATGAATTCGAACAGCGTTCTCTCTCTCGGTCTCTCCGGTGGGATAACCCTTACGCCCTGTTCCCCGACTATAACGGTGTCGCCCTTTCTTATGTGCGCCAGCGGCTCGCAGACAGGTTCGCCTTCCCGTATAACTATAAGGCGGTCCATTGATATGTTCCTGGCCTGCTTCCATTTCCCGTCCAGTTTAACATAGGTATCATGGTTGGTTGTGGAGTAAAAGCCCTCGGGCACTACCTTGTCGGCAGGCGCTGTTTCAATCCTTGCATCCTCCACCTCGGGCAGATTGGCTCCCAGGCGGTGGAGTTCCTCTAATATAGCATCAGCATGCGTTTCGTCCTTTCCAGTTATTAATATACGGGTGCGGCTGTGCGCTGTCTTGTGGGTGCCTATCTGGAAGTCAACTACCTCGAACTCCCCGCCCATATCCATTATCTTGTCAAATACCCGGGGTAGTATCCATGAGTCTATGATGTGCCCTTCAAGCACTATTTCCCGCATGGCTTTCATGGTCAGACCGTCCGCAGTACAGAACAGATGCTTTATATCTCGCTTTTTTCGCGCTCGATCATGGTCCCGATTCCGTAGTCTGTGAATAATTCCAGCAGTAGAGCATGCTTGCGCCGTCCGTCTATTATGTGTGCCTTCTCTACGCCCGCATGCAGGGCATTAATGCATGCCTTCATTTTGGGCTGCATACCTGTCTTGATCGTGTCAGTGTCCATCAGTTGTTCTGCTTCAGCCAGCGTTAATCTATGTATGGTCGTGCCCGGATCTGAGGGGTCCTCCATAACGCCTTTAACGTCTGTAAGTAGAATCAGTTTTTTAGCGCCCAGAGATGCCGCCATATCGCTGGCCACCGTGTCCGCATTGAGGTTGAGGTGTTCTCCATTCACATCCACCGCTATCGGCGATATCACAGGTATGAATCCCTTGTCTGTGATTGTCTTTAGAATCTCGTTGTTCACTACCTCTGTCTCCCCCACAAAACCGAGGTCCACCTGATGCTCGACCCCTTCAACCATGACTTTCTGCGGAACCTGCTTTCTGGCTGTGATGAGCATGCCGTCATTGCCTGACAGGCTTACTGCTTTGCCGCCGTGCTTGCATATCATTGATACTATGCGCTGGTTGATGTTTCCTACAAGCACCATTCGCGTTATTTCAAGCGTCTCGGCATCGGTGACGCGCAGTCCGGCTATGAATTCGGGCTCCTTGCCCAGCTGCCTCATCTTCTGCGTAATCTCCTGTCCTCCGCCATGGACCACCACCGGGTGTATTCCCACATAGTGCAGCAGCACAACATCGCGTGCTATTGCATCCATGATATCTGGCTCGACAAGTGCATTGCCGCCGACCTTAATGACTATTGTACTCCCGTAGAAGTTCCTGATATAAGGAAGGGCTTCTATCAGGATGTCTTCCCTTGTTACCTGTTCTTCCATGTTCCCCTGCATCTCCCGTTCTGGTCTGAATGATTTTCGCGCTTTTACGGAATATATTGTTTTCCAACCCATATACTTTCTTATAGATATAGATTTCTCCTATGGGTTCTTCTAATGCACACCAAAAATAGTCTTCAGAATATAGTCCCAAAGTCTTCAGAACGAACTCTCCAAAATATAAGAAGCGCTGATAAGAAGCGCTGCAGTCCAGCCGCTCTATCCGCCCTATCCCTCTATGGCCGCTGCCAGAACTGCCGCACCTATGGCCCCGTTAACCTGCGCGGTCTCCAGTACTTTGATGTCTGCTCCAAGTTCTCTCTCGAGGGCTTTTACAACCCCTATGTTCTTAGCCACTCCACCTGCCATCAGTACAGGACATCTTACACCGACCCGGTTTATCATTGATGTGATTCTTGACGCGATGGCTTCATGAATTCCGGCTATTATATTTTCTCTGGACTCTCCCTTGGAGATTAGTGAGACTACCTCGGATTCCGCGAATACTGTGCATAAGCTGCTTATCCTCGCTGGATTTTCGGACTGCAGGGAAATCTCCCCGAATTTATCCAGATCCACCTCAAGGGCCCTCGCCATGACTTCAAGAAAGCGTCCGGTGCCTGCTGCACATTTATCGTTCATGGCAAAATTCTCCACCCTGCCGTTCCCGTCAAGGGCGATGAATTTACTATCCTGGCCCCCAACATCGATTATAGACCTTATAGATGAGTCAAGAAAATGGGCGCCAGCGGCGTGGCACGTTATCTCGGTAATGGCTTTGTCCGCAATACCAACAACATTTCTTCCATAACCTGTAGACACGATTCTGCCAACTGAAGACATATCAACACCCAGATCCGATAGAACATCCTCCAGCAGTCTTTTCCATGACTTTTCTGCACTATATCCAGTAAAGGTTACCCCTGACCCTATAATGGTGCCATTCCTCATAACAGCAACCTTCGTGGTATTTGAACCGCTGTCCACTCCCACAGTCAGCACTTTAGTCAACCCACATTCTCTACTATGCTCCAGCTCTCCTGGCGCCAATGCTCTCAAGCAGTGCCTCTATGCGTAGAAATGCATTCTCCTCGCTGTATTTCCTCACATCAGCGTGGTCAACATCGATCATGACTGTCGGTATGCCGCACTTCTCGGAGATGTACTTCTGCTGGTCCATCTGCATGAGAGAGTAGACCTTGCAGCTTCTATTACTGGCAAACACAACTCCATCTATTCCAATACGCTCGATCGCTTCTGACATTGCCTTGCACCGAAGTCCAAGCCCGGTCGGACATATGGTGGTGTTCTGCATTCGGGCAAGAGCCCACAGGGGGTCCGAGCCCTCATAATGATACGGATCAAAATTGCCCTCAAGACTGCCGAAACAGTATGTATAGCTGGCAGAGACGATGTTCGCACCAAGTTTGGCAAGGCGGCTCGACATCTTTCGAAGCTGATGCCACGGCGCTATATTGTCCCACAGGAGACGGTACCTCTCATTGGGTATGGGAAATATGCCAGCCTCCACTCGCTCCTCTGTCTCATCAGCCAGGAATTTGAAGTGTTCTGCAAGCTCGGGAGTGCCGCGCATGGTTAGAATTGGAGCCATCTGAACGAAACTGTCAAATGCGGTAATGCCTGAAGGACGGTTGGCTGCAAAACTTATGAAACGCTTCCAGTGCTTGAGTGCTTCGTTGGTATAGTTCAGTGCTTCCTGTACCTTTTCCATATCGAGCTTTTCTCCAGTCATTTCCTCCAGTATCCGGATGAGATCGTGGTACTGGTCGATAATGTAGTTCAGGTCCTTCTTCTTCTGAGACTCATAGCAGAACGGCACATCAAGGATGAAATGTGGAGTGCCCCACTCGCGGTGGTAGACATCGAACCACTTCACCAGAAGAGAGCAGTTGTTGTTATTTGATATGAGTAAATCGGGCTTCGGCAAGCCAAAGGTCGGAGAGCCCTTTCCTCCATCAAAGGCGGTTCCAATATCAATTCTCGCATAGGAGCAGAGATCCATTGAATAACTCATTTGTTCAGCCTTCTCGCACTGCATGGGGCCGAGAGCTTTTGCGGCTCTCGTTGCGGCGTGACTTTCCGGAACCGCGAATACAACGCTATCAAAACCCTTCAGCAGTTCAGCCGGGATGATTATTGCACCCCACACTACAAACTTGCCTTTATTAGCCCCTTTGTGTAGATCTACGTAGTAATCAGTCATTATCTTGGTTAAACGCTCGCCAGCTTTCGTTTTTTTGTGCCCTGTTTTTGTTTTTTTATCTGCTGACATAATACCCTCCTCGCGACATTCATGATTGTTCTTTCATTCTTCCATTAATTCTGAAAAAGCCTCTATACGGGTCTTAAAAGTGCCAATGTTCTGATCGTCATCTATTGAGAACTCAAGGGAGAGTACGTTCACCCCTTTATCTTTGAGCAGCTTCTCAAGATAGGGGATTTCGAAATACTCGTACTCGCAGAATTTCTCCCCGATAAACATAAAGCCCTGCGCTTTCCTCTCCCCGATTAAATCCTGCAGGGCGTCTATCCGTCTGTCAGATGAATGTAAAATGGTGGTGCATGGGTAGTGATTCTGGTAAAAGTCCACATAATATTCTCCCGGGTCACCTGTGGCCTCGGGAGTGTAGGAATAAGAGCGGAAGAGAGAGGCTATATCATTACCAACTACCCTCAAACCTGCATTCTCGATGGCTTCGGAAATAGATGACGGTGGGGGTAATATGCCGCTCAGAATAACGCCCACATTTCTCACACAGCCATCAGCCTCAAATGGTGTAAAATCATGTTCTTGCAAACGTGATTTTAATATCTGTATTTGCCCCTCCACAGGCGTGAAATACCCGTCCTGCGCTATCTGGGCGTATTCAGTGAAGTTCATTTCTCCTTTTGCCGCCAACAGTTCCAGCTGCTTCGATAAATCTCACATCTCTCTGTACAGCCCAATGCTCTGCCGAAATTTTTCTTCTGAGAACGATGTGCCGAAGGCTTCCTCCAGTTCCCGGATCAGGTTCAATATCTCGTTTTTTAGATACTCCGATGTGTCGGTCTGGTTGAGGGGTACTGCCGGTATGTGGGCGCGGAATATTGGAGCCTTGCCCCCGGCATCCTTCAGGCCCCACTTCAGAATCTCTGGAAGGTTGCGAAGTGTATCGCATGCATTGTACATGAACAGGCCGTCAAACAGCGCCCCCCCATCGGATAATACAAGCTCGGTCAAATAGCGTGCAACCGAGCAGGTGTAGTTTTGGAGGTGCCTGTCACTGTTATATGTATTTTCCACCGAATCCTTCAACCCCCACAGAACAACCGGGGTCAGACCCATGGAGTGAAAAAGCTCCAAGGGTGGATATAGTGGAGAACATCCGAGTGCAACGCCGCCGCGCTCTTTTATCAAGTGGATCTTTTTACTTATTCTGTCCATGACCGTCGCAACCCCGTATCATCTCAAGTTCACATCAAAACATAGCCAGCGGATATAGCTAAAATGTCACAAGCATATCTCAAGTATAATGTATCATTATAACTTATTATTATGTGTGGATGACCTTGATTAACCTGTTTATGTGTGGATGACCTTGATTAACCTATACATGTATGACGCGCATCAGTGCGACCCCAAGAAGTGTACCGGCAGAAAGCTCGAGCGCTTCCAGCTTGTAAAATCTGTCCCCCACCCATCCAGGGCCAGATATGGTGTTGTGCTTCTGTCCCCTCTTGCCTGGATTGCACTTTCTCCAGCAGATCGGGAGCATGCCTCTTCTCACGGACTCATGGTTCTGGACTGCTCCTGGAATCGGGTTGATGCTGCTTTTAAATCATTGAAGAGAAGAAGGGCTGTTTTAAGGGCACTCCCATACCTGCTTGCTGCCAATCCTGTAAACTATGGAAAACCGTTCAAGCTGAGCTCCGTGGAGGCGCTGGCAGCTGCACTTTACATTCTTGGGGAGGTCAAACAGGCAGAGTTTATACTGGGCAAGTTCGGATGGGGTGAGACCTTCCTGAAGCTGAACATGGAGCCATTGGAGGCGTACTCAAAGGCGAAGGATAGCGGCGAGGTCGTTAAGATTCAAGGGGAATTTGTGTGAGCGGCTGAGTACGGTTGAGTGGGGGTACAGCCAGTATAAAAAGGCAGCCAGTATAAAAGGTGTAAAATGATTTAATGCATGTTTGTGGGACGTAGTTTCATAGCCGTATGAAGGCGAAGCTTTCAGACATGTTTGCGGAATCTTTGTTTCCGCAACCGTATAAAACGCGTAGCGTTTTATACATGTTTGAAAAACGTAGTTTTTCAACCGTTTAAAAATCTTTGATTTTTAAACGTGTTTGCGGAACGCAGTTCCGCAACAGTATGAAAAAGCGTTGCTTTTTCAGACATTCTACTTGAAGACAATCCCTATATACCGTGCAATCCAATGTAAGTTGTGAGATATTTATGATGAAGGCAGGGCCAGAAAATACCGCTGCTCCCGCAGAGTGGACTGAAAAATACCGCCCCAGTTCAGTTGATGACATAATCGGCAACGGCAAGGCGGTGGGGGAGTTCACCGCATGGGCTAAATCATGGAATTCGGGAATGCCCGAGAGCGCTGCCGTCATACTTCACGGCCCAGCAGGTGTTGGAAAAACCTCTGCAGCACATGCTGTGGCGAATGACATGGGGTGGGAGGTTATAGAGCTTAACGCCAGCGATCAGCGCACCGCCGCTATCATACAGCGCGTGGTGGGGTCTGCCTCCCGAACGGTCGGGCTGTCGGGCTCGGAGCACAGGATGATCATACTGGATGAGGCCGACAACATACACGGAAACTACGACAGGGGTGGAGTGCAGGCAATCATAGGAATCATAAAGACCGCACTTCAGCCAATGGTTCTGATAGCCAATGAATACTATGACATGTCCAAGACGCTGAGAGGGGTCTGCACCGAAATTAAATTCAACAAAATACAGTCGCGCTCCATAATGCCCGCGCTGAGGTCGATATGTGATGCTGAGGGCATACACGCAGAGGGGCTGGCGCTTGATACAATTGCAGAGGGTGCGAATGGTGATTTGCGCTCAGCGATTAATGATCTCCAAGCTGTCGCAATGGGACGGAGTCATATCACCCCTGATGATGTCATTATATCAGGCCGCGATCGGCGTGAGAGTATATTCGATGTGCTGGCGCACCTGTTCAGAAGGAGCGGATTGAATGACGCCATGCACAGGATTTATGATCTGGATGAGAGACCTGATGAACTCATAAACTGGATAGTGGAGAATCTCCCCGAATCCTATGATAATGAAGACTCTGCACACGGGTTTAACTACCTGTCAAGAGCTGATGTGTTTCTGGGCAGGGTTCGAAGAAGGCAGAGCTACTCGCTGTGGCGTTATGCCAGTTCAGTCATGGTTGGAGGCACGATGGTGTCCCGCTCTCACAAGTATAAGGGTTTCGTGCGGTACCGCCGACCATCATTTTTCATGCGGCTTGGCAGAACGCGCTCCGTTAGAGGCATACGAGATTCTCTTACAGCCAGGATTGGCGATTGCTTCCATGTATCGCGGCGCTATGCCAGATCTGATTTGATGTATATCCTGCGTATGATATGCAGTGACGCGTCTGTGGCGGTGTACGTTGTAGCCCGCATGGGACTGGGTCTGGATGAGACTGCCATGCTGCTGGACATGAAAAAAACATCAAAAAAAGTTAAGACTGTCTTTGCGGATGCCAGTGAATTGGCCGAGCGCATAGGGCCGGTGGTGAGTCCTGACTTCCTGTATGACTTTAACGGATCTGTTACCGATGGGGGTGGTGATGAGATTTCTGGCAGGACTCCCGATGTGCTGGATGGAGGGGGGAATGGCAATGGCGCTGATGACCCCGGTCCAGATAGATCACAGCAGACTTTGTTCGACTTCTAAAATATTTCTAAAACATTTCAGGGCTCTGTGAAGAGTGTCTTTAAAACTCCATCTTGTTAGGTATTAGGCATCGTCTCCTTCCGATATTTTTAGATATGCTATCTCATCTGGGAACCAGTAACTTACATTTTCTCCATCTAGATATTTCCTTTTCTCCCTCTTCGTTTTCATCTGATTAATGTTTTTCATAATTTCTGTAATCTTCTCTTTTGGTAGTTCCATTCTTTCAAGAACTTTTGAATGAAATGAAAAACCATGTCTGATACAGATATTTTGTCTTCTTACATTCTTTCTGAATTGTCTTACCTTGGCATCAGTCCATTTCGTTTCCTTATGAATATAGTAATCCTTTCCTGTTTGTCCATTACGATATGCCATTGGGTCGTAATTATCTTCTGTTTTATTAAGTGGACGGTATCTGCAATCTGATATTTGAACACCCCATTCGAAGCATTTTATTCTCTTTTTCTCCATTTCTTCGAACTCTATACTCCAGTTATAAATCATGAAAATGAATATTTGTTTTGAATTATACCCCGCATCAACTAGTAAATCTATTTGTCTTTTAATCTTTGAACTTTGTTTTAAACCCCAGTCCCAAGCGATTCTGGGAGATCTAAACCCTGCTTTCTTAATCTTTTCTGCTAGCACAGGTTCTTCTAATAGAACTCTGCCATCAAACCCACTTTGAGATTCGCACCAGAGGGTCTTTTTTTTATTTTTTAATTCGATAAGTTCATCTAATATCTTCTCAAAATGGGGGTTCATTAGTAGGTTGTTATCATAAAAAACGATTTTTTTCTTTATTATTTCATCCTTAATACTTTTTTTAGGTATAAATTTTGGCTCAATGTGGTAGGTGCCACAAAAGTCACATTGACGTGGGCACCCCCTCGATGAATGAATTATTTGATAATCTACGGGGTGCGGATTCTCTTCAATTAAATCATAAGCAGGGGGGTATTCCTCAGCTATTGGATGCACCCCTTCAAATACCTTGTCAACACCGTTGATATTTCTACAATCATCTGGCATTAAAGAGGCATATATCCCGCCAACTAAAATTTCTGCGTTTGGATAAAGTTCTCGGTAATGCTTAACTGAATTGACCAAATGTGGTTTCCAATAGGTGAATAAACTAGTAATCATGATTTTATCTGGTACGTACCACCTTCCTTCACCTGTAACGCTAATTTCCTGCTTGGTCTTTTCTCCCCGTATAAGTTTAACTTGATTGCCCTTAGCTCGATGCATAGCTCCAAGTTTCAGTAGACCTATCGGTAGGAAATCCTTATGATTCTTGCTTTTTGGAGGGAGTGGGAAGCTAGGCTCGATCAATAGTATTTTCATTTCTACCTCTCCAGAAGATATCTCTAACTCCGTCAATCAGGGCCCTACGATGGTCTATATGGAGGGCATATAACTTGACCTTACGATCATATGCAGGAACAATCGAGATCGTTACGATAAATGATATGGTTTAATCGCCCCCTATAGAAATAATCTTGCATATCCGCATCTGGTCACAAATAATTTGGTCCATTTCATTAAAGGGGTTTTCTTTTCCTTCTATTACTCTTGATATCGAATGGCCGACTAATTCAAGCACTTTCCAAATGCTCACACCAGCTTCATTTATTTCTTCATAGTTTCCGATAATATCGCGGCTCCCAATAAGTTTCCCAATTGCTAAAAGACTCTGAGGGTCTCTAAAGAAATAATGGGCTACTTTTGTTCCAGAAGCAGTAACCATTCTTCTCGAATGTACGCTGGATAAGAGGCCTTTGAAAGAACTCTCTGCTAATGTAAGTCCAAACAATTTTGCCACTTTACACATGTTGCCATAGGTTGCATGGTCCCTTCCTCTTTCAAAATCGTTTTTTAATGCTCTTATCTGGTCTGGGGTGATAATTTTTAGTTCCGACCAAATGTTATCCTCACCATCAAATAGCTCTTGCCAAGTGTAAAATAATTCATCATCATCTATTTTGTATGATGATGAAGAGAGAAGGAATTTAACCGAGTTGAACAATAATTCTTTCTCAGTAATATTTAGCCAATGGAGGGCATTAAAGTCTTCTTCATCAAAATCAGAATGCGAATGAATGTTCTGAATAACATCAATGAAATAAGATAGGCAAGTATAGACTTCTAAAACATCCTCTAGTGACCAATCGGTGTATTCTGAGAAACTTTTAATGAAATAATTATCAATACTGTCTTTGTCTTCGCCCTCTAGATATACTATTTCTTGGCCGGGCTCCAGTTCGTTAACTAAAGTATAAGAGTCGCCATCTCCAGAAAGCACCCTTACATAACTTCTTGAACTTAGATAGATAACATCTTCTTCCGAGTTATCCATAAATTTAACCTTTAGAGTTGTTCGTTCATATTCATGACCATATGCACCAAAACTTACTCCTTCGTCTCGATGAGCTTCATATCGTTTGATGAGTGTTCCCCAAATATCCGAAAGATGCTTGATTTCTATATCGTCTTCTGATTTGATTTGTTCCATTAAGGATTCCCTAACGTTTGAATCGAGAGGATTGTCATCAGGTATTATGGGATCGGGAATTTTAGTTTTGATGTCAATTGTTGGTATTCCGTCAAGACCCATAATTAATTTTTTTGGCATGTGTAAAGTAGAGAGGTATAAGTCTTTGAGGGCTATTTCAGAATTAGAATCTGGTCCCATAAGGTCATCAATTAATCCGATCTGTTCAATGAGTCGCCTAGTATCGGTTCCAGGATACGAGAAAAAGATTATTTGTTTAAAGGGTCGTAAAAGTAAATCAAATCCTTTAGTTATAACGGGTGAATCTTTCCTAAATGAAAGAATTGGTATCGGGCCTGGTAGAAGGAGATAAGAATCAGTGAGGTCTTTTGGCAATCTAGCACTTAATGTCCTAAAATCAATAAAGGAAATTAGAATGTCTTTCTGCACTTTTATGTTACCTCCATCGTTTTCTTTTAAAAGATTCAACGAGGCACTAAGTTGTTGTTTTGGTCTTGAAACTTCTTCAATATGGAGATCTAAAAGCTTGCAGTTGTAATTTTTTCGTATTTGGCCGCAAGTTTGCTTCTGTAGTGATATCTCATCAAAGAATTTAGAGGAAATACTTGGATAATGGTGCTCATTCAGGTTGTTTTTGATGAATTCAAGCATCTTGGTTAGTTTTTCAAACAATTTTTTTCTGGACCCCAATTGAGAGGTATAGTCACATACTATCAAATGCAAATTTGCCCCTTCATCAGGGTCAAAGGTGTATAAATGCTGGTAGACATAATAAAATAAGGCAGTCGATTTTCCAATAAAGGAGGGGGTTTGGATATCCATCAAAAGATGGGTAAAATCCATAATATTATCACACTGAGAGCATAAATCAGTAAAGATATCCAACCCCGGTGTTTCGTCACCGAGACAGATTTTCAAAGCTTCTTTGATAGGATAAGACCGGTATTCTCCCGATTCATTAATTGCAGGGATTTTGATATCCTTTGGTCTGAGAAACGAATCGATAAAAGGTGGAAATGCCATTAGACTCCGATATTTGGGTCGAATCTCAATGTTTCTAAGTTCTTCACGGATATTTGAAATCATAATATCCACGTAGTTATGCATATTAACAGGGTCTTTAAGAGGAGATGCAAAACTATGTGGGACAAATCCCTTTATGTTGTCTAATTCAGAGAACCTAATTGGAGATGGGTAGTATCTACTCCAATCCCTTCCTTCAATAGATAGTTCTCTAAAACCAGGATGTTGTCTAATAAAATATTGAATGTTTGAACGGATACTTGGAGAAGCAGATTCATCTAAGTTGATAAGGTAATTAGAAAATATCTCTCTCATTTCTATTCCGTAGCGTTTCCCTAAATGAAAGATGGCAACTCCCCTATATTGGGATGCTTCTTCAAGAAAATTTTTCAATCCTGGCAAATAAGGCCAAGAAAAATGGATTATTCCCCCAATATCATTGTCAATTAATTTTTTAACAACACTTTTTACTGCGTCTAATGAGAATATTCTTTCATTGACAGATTCCAAAATAACGAACCCTGGTGAAAATGGTTTAAGGGTGTATGCTACCTTGTCTAAATAGAAATCCCTAGTTTGTAAGAGATTATCTGGTAAGGTATAGTCAATTGGAGTGCAGATGATCTTGGGCCAATCAGCGCATATTCCTTCTTCAAGGTATCGAACTAGTCCATCTTCATACTTGTCTTTAAAAGGCCGTAACCCACGTTTTGGCCTCAATTTTATACTATCCAATTTAAGCTCTGTAGCTATAGAGTGTTTAATGTCAGCCGTACAGTACAGTACATTCTCATAAAAAAATATTCCTGCATTCTTATATAAAGAGTAAAAATTCTTCGCATATTCTTTATTCCTGGTGGAAAATTGACTTCTTGGAATGCCTATTAAAACATCATTTTTATCTCCTTTATCCTGTTCGAGGAGAAGGGCACAAACTAATGGAGTCAAATTTAAAGCCCCTTGGGCAAAAACAATGGAAACATCACGAGATAAAGAGTGATCTAGCAATTGAGTAGATAGCGGAGACAACCATGACCTTGGAGCTCTTTTACCGTCATTTGAAGATAATATTGGTTCCGGCTCGCCAGTATCTCCAATAAATTTCACTTGTCTAATCTTCATTATACCACTCTTTAGAGTATTGGGTCATCAAATCAAACGATTCGCATAATCCTGCAACAATTGGCCCTTGAATTAAACACCCTACCTCAAAATTATGAGCGAGACTGTTCTCTCTAAGTTCTCCGCTCCCAACATAAGCTATTAAAATATCAGCAATTAGCATCTTGGAATGTGTGCTTGAGACAATCCCTCCACATGAAGATTCAAGATGGTAGTCATAAATCTTTAATAAGTTAGAATAGCCTTCACAAATAGCGAAATCCCTCAACCATTCAAATTCAGATGCTCGGCGAAGAAATATTTCTCTTGACAGTATTCTAATTTCACACCCCCTTTCAAATGCTTCAAGAAATAGGTTTTTTATTTCTGGCAAACCTTCGTCTTCTATGATATTTTTTTGGAAAAAAGGAGAAGAGATGCGAAGTACATTTTGAGCACTTCCAATGACACGTCTAAAGGCATCTCTAGTCTCTAACATTTCATTTCTGGTTTTTATTCTACCCAAACCCAATTCTGTAAGGAGCGGGATAGAAATGACAATATCGATATTATTTGAAAATTTCTTTTCAACTTCTCCTCCAGTAATAGATAGGATTGAAATATCTCTTGGTTTTTTCAAATCCCGATGTATGTAATTGTTTTGAATTCCCCACTCAATTGTTGCTCTGATTTCAGATTCCTTCGCTTGCGGAGGTCCAGAATATCTATCGATTATATCTTTTTGTGTGTTTTTTCCTCCACTACTGATGATTTGGTCAATTATTTTTTTTAGGATGCTTGTGAATAATACTTCGTTCAGTTCATTTGAAGAATCCTTTGTCATATCTTGAACCTCCGATAAGGCTGTCCCTATCTAAATCTTGATTGAAGTATCTGCATACAAACTCCGGGAGGAAACAACACGCATTACATGCCCCGTTTTCGTCTTCCATACACCCTGGGTCTTGGGGACAATCTCCAGCTAAATCTTTAATACGGGAGAGCCAGTCTGCCATGTGGAAGTCAAAGGTATATTCTAATCCACCGATATTTACATCATTTGTCGAATAGAGCAATATCGCTCCTGACTTTGGATAAATATTTTCAGACAAGCTACGTATGCCAAGGCCTGTATCAACAGAGGACTGCTGGATTAAAAGATGAGCAAAGGTGTGAAGCAATGTTTTGACGCTATCGAGGGCTCCTTCATTACTTACTAGAGCTTGTCTAAATGTAGAATCCAAATTAGAAGAGACACTTATTTCATTTGGGGAAATTATATGGTTGTCTTTGAGCCATTCAATTATCTTTTCAATAGAGAACTTAAATATTATCCCTTCTGTTTTGAAGTTTCTAACATAGACAGTTGGCTTCTTTTTACCCTTAGGGCCTGATTCAATAACCCTAAAAAGATGGGGCATCTTCTTTGTGGAACCATCGACAATTCCAAGTAGCACTTGTATCATATTCAAGTTTTCAATGTGAGTTATACCTTGAATATTAAACTCACTTAACAAATCGTCCCAGTCTACAGGGGTGGAACTGGGAGTGGATCGTTTTTTAGTCCCGAATTCGCCTCTAGTAACTTGCTCTCTACTATCCTCTGACAATAAAAACAGGGCTTGAAGGTCTTCTTCATCTAATTGTATATTTTTTAACAATTCTAAAGTGTCTTTTATTTCCCCGAGGGCATACTTGTCGTAGATGTCGTCTTTATTAGAAGTGCCATCAGGCTTTATGTTAATGCTGTTCTTGGCATTTAACAACGTTGTCTTCACAACTTTAAAAATATCATAATCACGGAAATCTTCTTTATTGTTGATATCCAATTCGAGGTCTTCACAGATTATTTTTATCCTCATAGCTTCCCAAAATGAATTCTTTACGAGTATTGTCACTCTAAACTCTGGAAGGTGCAGATATGCTTCATTTACGTTGTCCATTTCTCCAAAGAATTCATCAAAGGCAGCGGTTAATTCTATGCTTGAAGGATTTCTTAATCCATTACTGTCAATCTCATCAGGCATAGGTATATCTGGGATTGTTAAAACAAACGGGTGATAAATAACACCAGCTCTCGCAGGAACCCCTCGAAAACTGCTTGGGTCTTTTGTGGATCTAACTCTTTTAGAGGGCCTATCCTTATGATCGCATTTGTATAAAATCAAAGGCTCGGAATAACCACATTTGACACATCTAACCTTGTAGGTTCTCAAAACGTCTTTTTTATCCCAATCAATTTTTTTAAGTCCATTAGGCTCTTTGCATTGTTTACAATTGGTGCGGAGATTGGACATTGCTTCGATTGGATACACGGCACCACACTCGTCACAAAAGGCAACGAAAGTAAAATGTTCAACACGTGAATCGCATTTACAAGGCTTGTCCTCATTCAACCTAAAATAAATTCGACACCTGGTGCATATGGCGGCGTTAGGATAAAGCTGGAATCTGCCTGAAAAGCCACCATCATCCATATCTAAGAAACGAGGATATGCAATTATGATATCTTTTTGCCCTATAGGAGGATAATCATAGCCTTCTGAAGTAGACCTCTGGGCTAATTTCTTTTTGATTATCTCAGAAAAAAATCTCCGGAATCTCTCGGAATTGAAGTTGGAACCAGAGCTCATATCTTCATTTAGATAGGTTACTTTGAAGCTCATCGAATGTTTTGTGAAAAATTGGTCTGGGTGACCTTGGAAAAATGCACTCCCTTCCTGAATTATGTGTGTATCTAAATACAAACTAATCCCTCCTCTGGAACTTATTTATCTGAGCTCTATCACTGGGCTTTAGAATTAGTTGTTTTTGAATTCCCCTCATTCCTGATTGGTTCTTATAGAAATGGTTACCACTATTTACGAGAATGTTTGGAAAAAATTCATTCTCTTTACAATCCGTGTCCAAGGCAATCTGACGAAGCCTTGCTTCAACTTCTTCTTCGATGTTGATTTCTACCGGTTTTCCATAGACGTTTCTAATGAAGTTAACGAGTGATTGTTTTAGTATGGGGTTTGACCTAACCACATCCTCTATGTCCTTCTTATGGTACAGTGGTTTCCCTTCAATCTCCGAAATATACTGGAGTATACCAGCGCAGAACATAGAGTTTATTGTTTGCATAGTCCCTAACCTGGCCGTTCGGTTGATGGGCACGGGTTTAACTTCGTGGTCCAATGAATCGTGATAGCGTCTAAAGTTTCTGAAGAAACTGTCATCTCGAACTCTATTTGGGTAAAACCAAAGCAGAACAATCCCTCTGAATTTTCTACCGACGCGAGATAAAGCCTGAATATATTCAGCGGTCGAGTATGGGATTCCTTGGAAAACCATTAAGTTTAGTTCCTCAAGATCAACGCCATGAGAAACCACTGATGTGGCGAATAAAGGAGAATATGTTGCTGATGGTTTTATCTGTTCGTCGATGTTATAGTTTTGGACAATATCTCCTACCTTGTTTAGTATATCTTTTAACTCGTCTAACCCTCTCCCACCAGTCAAAACTGTACCTTTTAGATAGCCCTTTGAAGTGAGATAATCATTAATTACTGTGTCGGAGAAGCGGTCCATATCTTCTGCATCTTGGACCTTAAGATGATAAGTTAGAGGGATTAAATGCTTCTTGAACTCATGAATTGCGTCATCATCGGTTTCCATTCCATATTCTGTTAAAAACTGAGATTTGTTTTCAGAAAATCTTTTTTGTGCGTCATAGAGGAATTCATAAATATGTCTTAGAGTTCTTAACGAAGCATAATGGTTATCTCTCAGATTTGGTTTTAATCCATATATCAGTCTTTTTTCGCCAGGTAATTTGATATAGAAGAAGTCTCTTGAACTACCATATCCCTCAGGGGATGAGCCAGGAAGAATAATGGCTTTCTTGTTATAGAGCTCGTGGATTTGGTTTTCTGTACCGTTTAATGTAGCACTCATGGTGATATGTTTTAACTTCCTACCCGACGAATTTTCCTTTACAATCTCTTCAATAAGCCCTTCAAAATGGGAGGATATTGCACCGAAACCCTCTCTCAGAAGATGCATTTCATCCTGAATTGAAAGTATCGGGCCATCGGAAGTATCCTCAGTTCTACCAATCTCTTCACATATTCCTTCTTCTTTTTTATCCTCGCATTGGTCTCCAGATGGTATAAAACCATGTCCATGAGGACACATACTGCCTTTTGCTCCAAGTAATGCTCTTGCTCTTCTTTGTTGTGAAAGAGCTGCCCATTTGTCAACTGTAGATACTATAACGGATGGCCTATAACGAAATAGCTCTCTATCAGATAAATAAATGAAAAACTTGTGTGATCTGTCTTTGTCACAAATTTGGAGAATCCTTTTACCCTGTGGATCGTCTACTTGTCGAATTGTTCCCCTATCAACACTGCTGCATAAAGGACATCTTGAAATAATCATAGATTCCGGCGCAGGTTGAATTAAGTCCTTAAACTCAGCGTCTTTGTACAACTTCCCTCTTAATTCACTATATGTACCTGGAAAATCAATTGTCTGATTTCCTACGAAATAGCCTAACGAGAATTCCTTACCCCCAAAGATCTCAATGTTACCCTTTCTTATTTCTTCAGCGAAGATGATTATACCGGCAAGGCGTTCTAATTGTTGAATAGATAACATTCTCAATGGGAATTTTACAATGGCTGTCACTCCATCTTCTTTTCCTTGAATTCTCTCAAAAAATAGTGCTAAAACCACCAACCCGAAATATGCTTCAGATTTTCCCCCACCTGTACCTACATGTAGAACATCAACTACTTCAAGGTCTTCTTTTTTAACAATAGAACGAAGTCCAACAACAATGAAAACAATCTGGAAAAGATGCCAAGAGGCATCATAAATGTCTCGGCTCAAATAATACCTGTTGAAGGCCTCATTCATTTTCATAAAAGAGATTCTAGTATTTTCATCATCTCTTAAAATCTCTATCCCATGTTCAAATAGATTGGTGATTTCTTTGAAATGTTCAATATTAGCCCTTCTTTCAGCCCAACTCACTTCTCTATTGCCATCTCTAGGCTGAAAATCAGAAGTAATTGGGAGAGAAATCATTGATGAGTATTCAACACCTCTTTCTCTCATTGCATTTAGAACTCTCTCTAATTCTCCAATGAATCCATCTTTTGACAATGTAGAGAATGAAACATCTATCCCTTCTAATTGTTCCACAGGCTTAATATTGGGCTGTTGGAATACATCATAATGCCTAGTAGAAAATCTTGTTTTCTCTTCATTTAACCAAAAAGCTTGGCAATTGATCGTCCTAAAGTCATAATAATACTTCTGCTGATAGCCTTCATAATCGTATTCATCTCGAAATTCAATCATGGGTATGTCCCCAATATCAACCTCTAATTTACAATTGAATAGGGTGTGTTCAAATTTTTTCCCTCTCTTCGGCCACTCTGATGCTGTATTGGTAAAATTGAATCTCAAAATCTTCAATCTTCTTCCTGTAGCATCAGTTGAAAAAGGTTTTGCAGACAAATCGAAACTTGCTTTCCATGTCTCGTTGGGTAATTTTATGTCAACTTTCGGGTCTTGATTGACCTGATCAATTAGTTCCGAGAAATCTAAGTCATTCTCAAATAGCCATCCGTTATCAACAAAATCTTTCAAACTGAAACTTCCTGAAAAAGAAAAACCTACCTGTTTCCATGCCTTTGAATCAACATCATTTAAATTAACTTTATAAAAGACATTTCCACTGGCGGTAAATGATATTTGCCCACTCTTTTTAATTTCTTCATCGGATACTAATATTGAAACCCTCATTCTTCGAGCCCGTATAGACGCTCGTTCATGGTCCTGAGAGGTAGGAGAATCGTCGTCGTCTTTATCAGTTCTTTTAGCCGCCAAACAGCCCAAAATGAAGGTCTTAGACGGATCAACTACTTGTGCGTTGACTAATTTATCATTTTCATGTGTGCCTACCATTCTCGAAAAGACGTAACTTACCAACTCTTCTTGAAAATCCTTAGACATGCATAGGCCTCTAGGGTTTTATATGACATTTTTTTGGGCTCTGTAGAAGCTCACTCTAACCGATAATTATAGAGAGTGCGCCCCCAACTATTAATAATGGGGGGTACATTGCAAGCAAAACATAAAGAGCCTGAACTAATAAGCTTTACCAAAAATCAGCCCTGTAGAAGACCTTGCTCTGCTTGAGTGGATTACTCTTATAGTCAATTATTTGGAGCTGTTTACTCTTGGAAAGTGAGTGAGCCTCTGTATGTCTCTTTTTGACTTTCGCATTTCGAACGGAATCGCCAGCATTTGGCAATTTCACTTCCCGTGGGCATATAGGTGTCGTAGAGTTTTTATGTTGAGAATTGTAAGGGTTTCTACGTCGCTTATTTCTAAACAATTAGGTTGGATTGTGATTATTTGTGCTAAGTTTATCTCATCGAATTTCTCATATCGCCTATGGCCCTGGACATCACACTGCACCATAGAAATAGGTCCTGAAACCTGTCAGATGCGCGTTTTATTGCATAATGGTCCTCAACAAATACCGCGCTATCATAGCTGATGTTCCTTAGTATGAGACCATAGGGTGGCGCCATTTCGATCTCGTCCTCAAAATCCTCCGGCTCCAGCACGTCATTAAGCCAGTCCTCCGACTTGAATCCGTCAGCTACATTCGAGAGCGCCGTGACTATCTTCCGCACCATGCCCCTGGTGAAGCTGTCAGCTGTTATGTCAATAATTATAAAGGAGCCTTCAACGCGAGTTTCGATCTTCTCTATAACGCGTTTCGTATTCATATCTCTGCTTTCTTTAACAGTAAAGTTAGCAAAGTCGTTCAGACCGATAAGTATTTTGGATGCCCGCCTCAGTTTGGATATATCCTTTCCGGGGCTGTACAGTATGTATCTGTATTCCCTGCTCACGGCACTTCTGCGGGCGTCGAAGCCGTTCGACACTTCCGCGCGTGCCCACACCCATATGTCATCCGGCAGATGCGTATTGATCGTTCTGGGTGTTGTCAGCCCAGGGTTGTCTGTATCGAATGCTATTACCTGACCGGTTGCATGTACTCCCGCGTCAGTCCTACCGGCAGCGTTGTAGCGCGCGCTCTTCCTGTCCTTTATGAGCTTTGTTTCCTCCAGTGCCCTGATTAGCTCGCCCTCAACGGTCCTCTCTTCAGGCTGGATCTGGAAGCCGTGATATTCAGTTCCAATGTATGCTACCTTCAGAGCCGCCCTCATACATACCAGCCGCCAGAATTTGTTAGTCTTTTGTCAAGTCCCAAATGTAAGTCTTAAATGTAAGTCTTAAATGTGATTGTGTTGGGCTGTGGAGATTGTGGATACATAGTGGTATATTGTGTGAGATGGTTAAAAATGTATTTGGGAACTGGCTTTGTAGAAAACCTTTGCCTGTTTGATTTGCCCCACCTCTTGTAGCCGATTATTTTAAGTTGTAGCCCCCCAATAGTGTTCTCAAACAATCACAGAAAACACCATCTGGGGGGATGGAAATTAG
>JAUWIL010000093.1 GCA_030605385.1 Methanobacteriota archaeon | reverse complement strand
ACGAGGTGACGGTGAATATATACGACACTACGCCGCCCCAGTCAATATCGAACCTGCAGAACACATCATTCCAGCCCTCCCTGATCGATTGGAGCTGGACAAATCCGGAAGAAACTCCATCTGCGTATGGCATTAACTATTCGATGATTTACATCAACGGGACATGGGTCGCAAATACATCCAATGTATACTACAACCTGACCACTTTCAGCGGGAGCGAACTGAATTCCGAGACAAACTACACAATCAGCATCCACGCAGTTGACCACTCAGGCAACATCAACAGTACGTGGAGGAACCATACTGCGACTACGGCTGCAAGGGATACATATGCACCAATATGGGACAATCTGGAGAATACCAACGGCACCACGATCGTCAGGGGGCAGTCCATAACGCTGAGAGCCAGGGGGAAGGATGTGAAGCACACATTACCCGGTGCCCTGTACTATGCATCCCTCGAAACGAACGAGACCGGCACATGGGAGAACCGCTCAATTGTCAGCCTTGGCTCGGTGAATAATCAATGGGTCTGGTCAACGTTTACATGGGATAACCGTTCCGCCATCACATCGGGCGAAAAGAGGATCGGGTGGAGGATATGGTATAACGATACATCAGATAACTACGCGGCTACCGATATACGCGCATTCAATGTGAGCGTCAATGTTACTGTCAGCCCAAGTCTGCTCAAACCTGCCGGACTTACTGGCGTAAATGTTATAGGTCTGCCGCCAGACCCGAAAGCCGACAATGGATCCCGCATATACTATGCCAGCGAGCTGTATAATACGGTTCCAAATATCGACGGGCTTTACAAGTGGGACAATTCATCACAGTCGTATGATTCATATAACCCAGGCGAACCCGGCACGGATTTCGATCTGGAGAACGGGGAGGCATATTACATTTCGGTAAGCAGTGATGACAGCAGCACCTACTACGGCAACCTCTCTGCTCCGGTCAGCGTCAAACTGAAATACAACTCGGGTAGTACGAGCCTAAATCTGATAAGCGTTGTGCCGTATTCAAATGTCACATCTGCGGAGAAGCTCTATAACAACATAACATCAGACGGAGTCACGGTAGTGGCTGACGGTGTCTCCAGATGGGATGCAGTCAATCAGCAGTGGGGGGATAGTTACTGGCTGAATGACCTAGGTCAATGCCCAGGTGGCTGTGTCAACTTTGATTTGTCGTCGGGCGAAGGGTACTACGCATCCGTAACTGCAGATGCGACGTTCAGCCAGAATTAGCGAGGTGGGGTGTTCTGTGATCGACAGCATCAAAAGTTTCTCAGTGCAGGCTGTATTATGCATTCTGCTCTTCATCTTGATTGCGGGCGTCTCATCATCCGTGAGTGCACCTCACATTGTCTTTGGCTATGTGAATGACTATCCGGGTAAAACACCGGCAGCCGGCACTGCCGTAACTGCGTACATAGATACAAGACCTGATGAGAAAATAAACACAAGCGTCTATGAAGACCGTGCATGGTCGGTCAATGTCGGCAACTTCCCAACATCATGGAAAGCCGGGGAGATACTCATCATAGAGATATCCAATACATACGGCACCAATTCAACTGCAGTCGTGCTTGACAACACGGGAGTCCAGCAGGCAGAGAACATGACCGTACCTGGTGCCTCCATTCCAATTCCGAGCTCGACGCCTGGTGGAAAATCCAATTTATCAGATGCCGGCTCCATTGCTGCCGCAGTTCTGGGAGTTGGAGTGATAATCTTCCTGGTGTACAGGAAGCTCAAATAGTCCTCTCAATCATCTCTGGCATACGGATAAATGCAGTATCGTGTTTTTATGTAGCATGTTTTTATGCAGTCGATGTAAAATATAAATCATGTACCCGGATAAAGTGGGAAAGCGGGTCTGATAACATAAGGGGGCACGTAAGGGGGCAGAAAAGCACCGGCCCGCCCATAAACCCGGAATCCCATCAGATGCCGCCCCATTCAGAAGTTGCAGGTTGAATACATATGGCAAACCCATACGGCAGTGTATTTGCGGCAGTGCTTATAGTTTCATTATGTGCATCTGCCGTGTTCATAGAGTGTTCATCGGCAGGGCTCCCGCATACCGTTAATGGTTACGCATTCGATAATCCCGATGGAACGTCAGCAGTTGGGGCAACCGTCAAAATATATGTAAGCTCGAGACCTGCACAGACCCTAACAGGCACCGTATCGCCCGACCACGCGTGGACACTGAATACAGGCAACTTTGACACTGACTGGAGTGACGGTGATACGCTCGTCATAGAGCTGTACAATGAATACGGCGATATCAACAGCACCACACTGGTACTTGACAGATCAGGAAGCCAGCAGGCACAGAACCTTACGATTCCGGCATCACGAATCATATCCCGGGTCATAGTAAACGATTCGGCACCCAATAAAGGCGATGTCGTTAAAATACTCGCACGGCTGATAAATACGACAAGTGCTTCCGGACATGCAGATCAGAACATATCGTTCTATGCAGGTGATGCCTATGCAGGTTTGGATGAAACCAACGCTACCGGCTGGGCAGAGGTTGACTGGACCGTCCCGCACAATGCTACTTTTGGTGTCAAAACCGTCAACGCTACACACGTGAACGTTTACAACAACACTACATCACTAACCGTATGCCACCAGAGTAAAATAACATGGGGTTCGCCCAACAGCGGCAACTACTCGTCAGGCAGCATAACACTCTCCTGTGAGGTTACCAGCGTCAATCTCACACCACTGGATTCCTATCCTGTGAGGTTTCACTACCAGAATGACGGGGCAACCCAGTACATTGGCGAGGTAAATACCGATTTTAACGGCGGTGCCTCAGTGAGCTGGGACATCTCTGGACTGGCAGAAGGAACGTACCATCCAAAGTGCAACATAACGGATAACGTTACGTCATACTATACGATCTCGCCTGATTATGAAGACAACACATCAATCCTGATCGACAGAACCTCTCCGGTAATCTCAGGCACATCAGCAAATGAGACAGTGGTGCGAACAGGGAGTGCAGTAATGATAACTTCCAACGTATCGGATGTCCACAGCAGTGTAGAATCGGTCTATGCGTACATCCAGAAGCCGGATGAAGCCAATATCGCAATCGCGAGATTGTATGATGATGGGACCAACGGCGATGCAATTGGCGGCGATGGAACGTACACACTGCAAGGGGCGGTTGAC
The DNA here is from genome assembly GCA_030605385.1 of Methanobacteriota archaeon. Taxonomy (GTDB): domain Archaea; phylum Halobacteriota; class Syntropharchaeia; order JAUWIL01; family JAUWIL01; genus JAUWIL01. Next base: position 4,313 of record JAUWIL010000093.1, on the reverse strand, counting down.
GGGTTTGCCGAGGGTACCTATTACATAGACATGGTGGCAAGCGATTTTGCCGAAAATTCGGCGGAATCCGAGAATGCACTGACCATAATCAAAGATGACACGCCTCCAGCAGCAGCGAACAAAAACCCTGCGAACGGCTCATATGTGAGTGAAACCAAACCGACCATCAGCGTGGACATTCTTGATACCGCTTCCGGGGTCAATCCCAATACCATTGACATGAAAATAGGTGGGGCAAGTGTATCTAAATCCATCACGGCGATAAGCAATGGATACCACGTAAGTCACACTCCGGTATCCGAGCTGGCGCATGGAGAAAGCGTGAGTGTGAACGTAAGTTCGGGCGATAACGCAGCAAACAATGCTTCCTACAACTGGTCATTCAAAATAGATGCACTGCCGCCGACAATAAGCATCACATCCCCTGATGACGGATATTCAACAAGTTCGCAGACCATAACAATCTCCGGAGATGTTAACGGGACGGACTCGGTCCCGACAGTAGCCATAAACGGGGTGAACATAAGTCTGGAATCTGAAGGGAACGAGTCGTCAACTTATTCTGTGGTAGTCTATTTATCTACCGGGTTGAATTCCATAACGGCAGCTGCAACCGACGAAGCTGGAAACACTGCCACTGCATCAATTAGTGTTACAAGAAGCTTTAGCAGCGTTGGCGGTGGCGTGAGCGGCTCTGAAACAACTTCTTCAGGAGAGATATCAGTAGTACTGGCTGAATCTGTCAACCATATCAGCAAAATCAGCACTGATGAAGTCAGCGTCCTGAAATTTGATGACGTCGAGATACATGAAGTTGAGATACAGGTCAGTAAAGATGTTGAAAGTATAAGTATTGGCATCAGAAAACTCAGCGGCAAGCCGCCCGACGTCGTGAAGCCAGCCGTAGGAGCTTCATACACTTATATTGATATAAGTGCAGAAAACATAACAGACGAAGACGTGGAAAGCGCTGTGATAACGTTCAGCGTGCCTGTTGCGTGGATAGATGAAAATGGAATTGATGAGGACAGAGTAAGCCTTCAGAGGTACAACGAAACCACACAAAAATGGGCAAAACTGTCAACGCAGAAACTCGGAAGGAGTAAAACGCTGATTAACTATTCAGCCGTATCCCCGGGATTCTCTGTTTTTGCAATTGTAGGGGAGAGAGAAACGTCAGGGACCGCTGCAACTCAGATGCCGACCGCCGCTATTCAGCCATCAGCAGCACCCACGGCAGTGCCTTCACTGACGGCGACGGTTTCGGCGGAGCCGACATCGACATCTCAACCAGATTCTCTGTCAGTAGAGAGGGCAGCAGTCATTGGGGTATTGATCAGCATCCTGATTATCTGTCTATTACTGTATAGAGACAGAGATAAAATACGGTCGTTTTTAAAGAGAAGTTAAGGGAGATTGATAGAGAAGTCAATCCATCAAAAGGTTCAGATGCTCTGTAAGGATGTTCTGTAAGGCGATAATTGTACGCAGAATATTGCTTCTTGCGGTCCCATCTCTGTCAAGCAGAAATGCACAAGATTTTAAATACATTCCATTCATATCTGCTGTTGTATGAAACAGTTGAGGTATGTGAACTTTGTCGAAGCCCTTGCCATATCCACCATAATGGCGCTGATAATGGTCGGCATGGCACTGGGCATACTGTGCTTCCGCGATTATCCGGGTGTCCTGCTACATCCGGGTGTCGTGCTGATGGTAGCAGTACTCTTCATCATAGGTTCCGTGTTCTTCAACTCCCTTGACGGTAACCGCGTAAAGTCGCTGGTCAGCGGTGGCGTATTCTCTATAATGTCGACACTTTTAATACTCTGCGTTGGCGGAGGCATATTGTTTAGCTGGAACGGCGGCGCCGGCTCAAGCGCTGGAATGCCCAACATTAACACCCTTACGTCCTCGATAGCCGTATGTATGATAATCAGCATGGTTATGGTTAACCTGCTCATATCAAAGGAATGGTAGCCCAATACGACCTGTTATGGCGACCTTCAGTCCTCAATCCTTAAAGCCGTATTTTCCTATGAGTGGAACGAACGCTACGCTGGTAACTTTTCTTTTATCCATACCATGCTCGGTGCGCTCTACAAGGTACAACTCCTGCCACATCCTTCCAACTGGTATGGCTAATTTTCCACCAACTTTGAGCTGCTCTACAAGAGCTGCCGGTACATCGGGTGCCGCGCATGTAACTGAAATCCCGTCATATGGAGCGTACTCAGCCCAGCCCAAACTTCCATCACCTCCGTGAACCGTAACGAATGGTGAATAGCCTGCAGCGCGCAGGTTCTTCCCGGCAAACTCCGCAAGGGTGGGGATGCGCTCCACTGTGTAAATATGACCGCTCGGTTTTATGAGTTCGGCAATCACTGCCGCGTGGTAACCTGAACCTGCACCTATCTCCAGAATCTTTATTCCGTCATGCAGGTCCATAAGGTCGCACATTATGCCGACCATGTGCGGGGCGCTGATCGTCTGTCCCTCTCCGATCGAAAGAGGTCTATCCGCGTATGCATATTCCCGTGCACCATCGCGCACAAACAGATGTCGCGGAACGCGCTCCATCGCATCCAGAACACGTTCGCTGATATCATGCCTGCGAAGCGATTTGATGAGGGTGCGCCGATCTTTATCCATAGTAAAAGTGATACCTCCCTTACCTCCCTTTAGATAAACTCCAGATGACACAGTTTCATAATATATTGCCATACCTCATAATAGTATAACATAGTCGTATAGCACAGTCCTGATTCTGGTGTAGAAGATTTCTCATAAAATCAGAATTCTGATAGCGGCTTCTCGGCTCCCGGTCTGGAGGCTTTTCCTGACTCCTTTTCTGAGTCCCCCCTGCCGGCAGCAGCCTGTTCAATGCTCAGCAGGACCATAGCGCCGCCCACAGAATGCTCATCACATTTGGAGACGTCAGAAAAGTTTGGTATCGGTACACCCATTGAATCACCCGCATTTGTAGAACTACGTTCTACAACCGTATGAAAGGGCGTTGCTTTTTCAGACATGTTTGCAAAATCGAAGATTTTGCAGCAGTTTAAAAATCTTTGATTTTTAAACATGTAAGCAAGCATCGCATCTCTCATACGCATAACAGTGCCTAAAGTGGGGTCATGGCGTCCGGTCTCAATACTGGAGATTGTTGACCTCGAAAGACCGCTGATTCGCGCAAGCTCGCGCTGTGTCAGATTCAGGGACTCACGCATGCGCTTAAGACCTGTGCCGTGAAGGCTGTCAAGATCAATAAAACGGCGCATTATAAGCTTTGGAGGGTCAATACCGCTTTTCACGAGGACTCACCATAAATATATGCTATGACTTATAAATTAGTTTGCTATTAACACTAAACAATAGTAAACGGCAGGCGCAAAAAGCATGTGGATGGGGTTAAAACCAACACTTGCCGAAGCTTCGGTTCGACTGTCTTGCGGAGTGAATGTGAATAGATGGTAAATAATAAAAGGCTGCATCCTGTGGTTATGAGCATAGCGGGCTCCGACTCCTCGGGCGGTGCAGGGGTGCAGGCAGATATCAAGACATTTGCCGCGATAGGAGCGTATGGGGTGTGCGCGGTTACGTCGATAACCTCCCAGAACACCTTTGGGGTGCGCGAGATCTATGATCTGCCCTCGGAAGTGATACGCAGTCAGGTTGAGGCAGTGCTTTCTGATATAAATGTAGACTGCGTCAAGATAGGGATGCTCCATACCGCATCGATCGTGAGGCTAATTGCCGATTTTATAATGGAATATGACCTTAAGGCAGTGGTTGACCCCGTCATGAGAGCAGAGGCATGCGGCACCCTCATGACAGATGATGCCCTGGAAGTTTTCAAGGACATACTGGTGCCCACCGCGAGCGTGATAACACCAAACATACTCGAGGCAGGTGCGCTGACGGGCATCAGCATAGAAAATAGAGAGGACATGGTAACATCTGCCGAAAAACTTCTTGGAATTGGTGCAAAGGCAGTAATCATAACAGGCGGGCATCTCGACTGCGCGGACCTCATAGCATACGGTAAAGAGCGTAAATTCATAGAAGGTGTCGAACTCGGCGATGTGCACACTCATGGTACCGGCTGCACGCACTCTGCGGCGCTTGCCGCATACCTTGCCGCTGGTTATGAACTGCAGGACGCTGCATTGAATGCCAAGAGGTTTACAGAGGATGCGATAAAAAACGCAGTAAGCCCTGGCAGCGGTCTGATGCCTGTGGACCAATTTGCTGCACATCTTGCGGAACGAAGTTCCGCGGGACAACCGAAATCAAAGATTTCGTCAAGTCTT